>JAUPVF010000002.1 GCA_030917185.1 Patescibacteria group bacterium | reverse complement strand
TGTTGTGGATGAAGTTGTTGTGGTTAATAATAATGCTCTTGGTAACACCACGGAAGAAGTGCAAAAAACGAAAGCCCGAATGGTTGTTGAGACAAAACAAGGATACGGCTACGCTTTGATGCGGGGGATGTCTGAGGCAACAGGTGATTTGATTGTTATGGTTGAGGCAGACGGTACATTTGAGCCGAATGATATTCATAAATTCTTGCTGTACAGTGATGATTTTCCTGTTGTATTGGGTACACGGACATCTCGAGCGGCTATTTGGTCAGGGGCGTTTATGCCGTTTCCGGTACGTTTTGCTAACTGGTTATGGGCTAAGTTTATTGAAGTTTTGTATAATGGTCCGGTGTTGACGGATGTTGGATGTACGTATAAATTAATTAATCGTAAAACATTTGATCATATAAAAAAGTATTTTAAGTTGTCCAAAGGTGACGGGAAATTTTCTCCAGAATTAATTATTTGGTTGATTAAGAAAGAAAAAAAAGTGATAGAGATACCAGTCATGTATAAACCTCGGGTTGGGGTATCGGGATATACAGGTAGTATTTGGAAGGCGGCAAAACTTGGATTCAAAATGTTGCCTGTCATTATTAGGTATAGATTTAGAAATTTATGAAAGATAATTATTATGCATCTCGGTATACATGGAATAAAGATCGTACGACTGTGTGGAAGGAGATAGTTCGGTTTTTAGCAAAATTTATTTCCCAACAGGCAACAGTATTAGATATTGGTGCGGGATATTGTGATTTTATAAATAATGTCACTGCAACCAACAGGATGGCATTGGATTATTCACCAGATTTCATGGAATATGCAGCGGAAGGGGTTAAGACCATCCAGACTCCTGTCACAAACATGGTTGGCGTAGAGAATAACTCTGTTGATGTTGTATTCGCAAGTAATTTGTTTGAACATCTGTCAGATGAGGAGTTAGTACAAACAATGAAAGAGGTAAAGAGGGTATTAAAACAAGGTGGACGACTTATACTGATGCAACCTAATTATCGTCTTGCATACAAAACATATTTTGATGATCCAACACACAAAAAAGTTTTTTCAGATGAGTCATTGAGAGCGTTTTTGGTGAGCCATGGGTTTATGATTGAATTATCAAAACCCCGTTTTCTACCATTTTCTCTTAAATCACGACCGTCACTTATTCCACCGCATCGTCTTATTGTACGAGCATATCTTAATTCGCCAATTAAGCCATTTGCGGGGCAGATGTTATTTGTAAGCAAAAAAATATAATGGAAAAGATAAAAAATTTTTTTACTACACAAGAATGGGCTATGATTGGATTGCTTGTTATTGTGTTTGTGGTAATTCGTCTTCCTGGTGTGCATCTTCCATTGCATCAAGATGAATATAAGTGGCCAATGATTGTAAACCCTGCACTTGGTAGCGAAGTATCAATCCCACATCCACCACTTTCTCAGTTTATCTACCGTACTGCAGGGTATATTGTTGGGTTTAATGTTAATTTTAGATTTGTTCCTTTGTTTTTTGGTGCATTAAATTTGGTGTTGCTGTATTATTTTTTGCGAATACGTTTTGGTAAGAGAGTTGCAATAATCGGGGCACTACTTTTTACGTTTTCATATTTTTCAATTCTCGCTTCTCTTATGATTGATACTGATGGGCAGATTATGCCATTCTTTTTGTTACTTTCTCTCATAGGATATCATAAAGCCAGATTGAGTTCTGGTAGGGAAATGTATATTTGGCTTGGGGTCATGACCCTCGCCATGATTTTAGGGTTTTTTATAAAAGTTAGTTTCATTTTGGCTATTGGAGCAATAGTTGCAGATTTTCTTTGGGAGAAAAAGTCCTATATAACAAAAGCAGATTTGATAAAATATCTCGGGTATATTTTGGGTGGAATCATAGGACTTACTCTGCTTCTAGTTATTTCACAGTATGTATTTTCTTTCTTTAGTCTTGAAAAAGCTTTTGTATATTGGAAACATTTTGCAGAGTTGAATAGAAATTGGTTTCAGACCGGCATACAGGTGGTAAAAGCTTTATTCTACACCTCACCATTTTTGATTGGGGTTCCTTTCTTTTTATCACGGAATAATACCAGAGAATTAAAACCATTTTTGTTTTTCATTTTATTCGGAATGGTTTTTTACACCATAATCTTTGATTTTTCTATTGGGGCGTTAGATAGATATTTGCAGTTTTTGATTGTACCTCTATGTGCAATATCTGCTGTTGTTATTGATTCTGTATTAAGATCAGATAATGCTAAAAGAAATAAAGAATATTTGCTGTTGGGGACAGCGGTGTCTCTTGTAATGATTTTGCTTATTTCTATTCCACATTTTGTTCCATCTCTTCACCCTAAATCTGAATGGGTATCTCGAGTGCTGAGTTTGAGGTGGAATTTTCTTTATCCGTTTTCTGGTGGGTCTGGTCCGCTTGGTTTTTATGTTTCGTTTCTATTTATTGGACTTTCTTGGATTATTTCAATCGTCTTGATTGTCATGGGTATTGTAAAACCACATTTGCGAAAAAGGGCACTTCTTATTCTTATCCCAATTGGTTTGGTATATAACGGGATTTTTGCTGAAGA
>JAUPVF010000060.1 GCA_030917185.1 Patescibacteria group bacterium | reverse complement strand
GGTTTAATTCGATGATAAACGAAAAACCTTACCAAGGTTTGAAACCTAGCTGAATACTCGGAGAAACTCGAGTAGTCCCACAAGGACAGTTAGGCAGGTGATGCATGGCCGTCGTCAGTTCGTGATTTGAATTGTTCCCTTAAGTGGGGTAACGAACGCAACCCTCGTTGTCTGTTACAAGTGTCAGGCGAGACTGCCCAGCTTTGTGATTGCAACTGAGAAATAAAATGATGGATTTGGAAAACAACAGATAAAGAATTGATAAATTGCCTCAGATACGAGGCGCAGGAAATTTTGAGAGTGAGCCCTACTTGTCGTAGGGTGAATGAACAAAATTGAACTGCAACAAAGTAGATGAGGTGAGTTATTAATTCGATTGTTGTCACAAAGCTGGGAGGAAGGCGAGGATGACGCCAGGTCAGCATGTCCCTTTGATACCTTGGGCTACACACATAATACAATGGTCACTACAACGCGTTGCGACGGGGAAACCCTGAGCCAATCGTAATAAAAGTGGCCCCAGTTCAGATTGGGGGCTGAAACTCGACCCCATGAAGTTGGATTTGCTAGTAATCGCGGGTCAGCTATACCGCGGTGAATACGTTCTCAAGTCTTGTACTCAAAATTAAAGGCGCCAGGCAGTGTATATGTCTAGTTGGTTAAAATCCAACCTCCGATAAGAGTGTCGGAAGTAGCGAAAGGGTAGGTCTCCTGTGGTAACACGAAGACCGAAGGATCCTAGTAGCAAAAATCAGCCTAGTCACAAAAAGGGTAGTGCGACTTCTGCGGTGAGTCAGAAGGAAGCACTCTAGAAAAACCCGACTAGGATGTTTGGAACAGAAATATATATGACCCTGGGAGATCCAGCACTAAAAATTAGTGCTGGAAGTCAGCTGCGTCGTAGTACCATGCGTCAACTTAGTGTATAATTAAATAAATTATTACTAAAAAAATGTATGGGAAGGACAAAACCAATAGTTTCTAAAGATTATGTAGTCGGACTGACCGACGGTGAAGGTTGTTTCTATGTAAACATATGGAAATCATCTTCATACAAGGCAGGGTTTGGTGTTCAATTGCATTTTCATTTGAAAATGCAGGAGAAAGACAAACCTTTACTCGAAAAAATCAGAAATACTCTTGATTGTGGTGCTGTTTATTTTCAAAAAGAACAGCGCAGAAATCATTGTCAGTGTTTCAGATATACAGTCAGTTCTCAAAAGGATATTTTTGAAAAAGTTATACCTTTTTTCCAAAAAAATCCTTTGCAGAGTGTCTCTAAAAGCAGAAGTTTCGGAGTTTTTTATAAGATTGCTTATCTTGTTAAATCAGGACAGCATCTCAAAAAAACAGGGATCTCTAAAATTAGAGGACTTAAATTACAAATGAATCAGAAAACTATTGGGCTCGCGTAGTGCGGGAAATCCGCTCGCTACGTCCAAAGTCGTGAAATGATGGGAAGCGATATGGTGAATTGGTAAAACAATTCAGGGGATGTGAGAAAATCACAATCCGCCCGTCAACTCAAGGGAGATGGGAATACCCGAAGCGTCACGTTAGTGGCTCCACGGTAAGTTCATCGACAGGGAGTAAGTCGTAACAAGGCACGGGTAGCGGAAGCTGCTCGTGGATTAATTCAATTTGAAACCTTCTATCTTAGATAGAAAGTCTGAATTTCTTTTAGAATATTCAGACGCGTGAGTCGATATTCTGGCTTTATTAAATCGCTTCATCGATGAAGCGCTGCAATTGAGCACGGAATAGACATATGATTGTATTGTCTTAAAATCAATCTGACCCTTCGGAAAGACGAGGGTTGAACGGAACAAAATAAAGAATGATATACAACAAAAAACCGCTTTAATAAGCGGTTTTTTGTTGTTCACAGGGGGGTATTGACAGATTGGCACATAGTGTGCTATTATGTATACAGGAGGTTCTATGAAAAAGAAGATTGTGTTAGGACTCTTTCTGTCTGGTGTCCTTTTTTGGGGGGTGCAGCAGGAGGTGCTCCAGACGTGGGTTTCTGAAAACCCATATTGGTCATCGGGTATTGTAGTCGTAGCAGTTGCTGTGTTTTTTCTGTACGGTCTCAACTGGGGATCTCAGGCGGAGCGTGAGCGTCGAAATAAAAAAGACGCTCAGGAATTTATGGACCGCATTCGCGGTCAGCAAGGACACATGACAACTGGACGATTTCGCGTCCGGGGTCACTTCAGGTAACCTTGTGTAGTGGGGGTGGAAAGTTTCGGGGGCTTGCGTTACGCGGCCCCTTTTTGTTTGCGTAAATGTCGTTTTTTTGGTATATTTTTGGGGAATTAATATTGCGGAGAAAAGTAACATATTTTTTTTTCTGCCCCTCGGAGTACCTCGGGACGCTGAATTTTTCAGCCAATCGCGTTGCTCTTGGGAAAAATTCGCGCGTGTAGCTCAGTTGGTAGAGCACTCGACTGATACTCGTGGGGTCCCAGGTTCAAATCCTGGCACGCGCACACAAAAAGAAAACACCGAAAGGTGTTTTTTTGTGTACGCGTGCAGAAAGCCGTGGGTACGGCTTTCGTCAGGATTTGAAAAGCGGAGCGGGGTACCCCGAGAGTACGAGGGGTCGCGAGCTGCGGACACGACTTTTTCGAGTGACGACGAGAAAAAAGTCGCGGAAAAATCCTGGCAAGTAACACACCCCTCCTACCAACTTTTTATTTTTCTTGTATAATATATGTATTATCACAATTACATATATATGAACACATTTTCAATATCAGAAGTGTATGCGAGCGCATGGACACATACTCGAAAGCACTTAAAATTTCTCGTTAAAGTTTCTCTTATTTTTCTTATCATCGCTGTGGTGCTTGGTATAGTGCCAGAACGACTTTCTCTTATTCACACAATTGCGCAACTTGTATATACGGTTGTTTCTATCTGTTTTTCTATTGGTATGATCCGTATTGCACTTGCTATTACTAATGGTCAAACACCAACGACGGATGAATTCAAAAAAATATCATTCCAGACATTTCTCAGGGTCCTGTGGGGAGGTATTATCACTATGTTCTTTACTTTGATCGGTATTATTCTTCTTGTTATTCCTGGTATTATTATTGCGCTTCGATT
>JAUPVF010000059.1 GCA_030917185.1 Patescibacteria group bacterium | reverse complement strand
CGGACGAGGCGCGCAGATTGGAGCGTACGATTCAATTCAGAGCCACCACGCGCTCCGCGCGTGCGACAGATCATTTGTTTTGAAAATAGGTTCGGACTTGGTACAATAAACACACCAGAATTTAATTCAATAAAAATATATTTTTATGTCACATACACAAACAATTGATCATTCAATGGTTACTACTGCTTTAGAATTGCCTGGGTATCGGATTGTAAAAAATCTCGGTATTACTCGGGGGATTATTGTTCGGTCACGTTCAATTGTTGGTACGTTTGGTGCGGGGTTGCAGACGATATTTGGGGGGAATATCTCTTTGTTTACTAATTTGTGTGAGGAAACACGACGGGATGCATTTGAACTGATGTTGCAACACGCCTCTGAACTGGGAGCAAATGCTGTTGTGTCTGCCCGATATGATGCAACTGAAATTATGCAAGGGGTTACGGAAGTGCTTGCCTACGGTACCGCTGTTATTGTCGAGCCATCTATTTAGTTTTTTTAGATGGGAGGATTATCTCGGTAAAAATATATTTCTTATCTAGCACTTTCTTAGAAAAGGCAACTATATCAGCATATGTTGTCTTTTTTAACATAGTGACGGTTTCAGCGGATGTGATAATTTCACCATCGTATTTAAGTATTTGTTCTAGAGCATCATTGGCAATATCATACGATAGCACTTCTGCTGATCGTTCTTTTTCAATCAACATATTTTTTATATTATCAAAACGTTTTTTATATATACCTTTTTGTATATCATGAACTATTGACCAAAACTGCTCAATAATAGTTTCAATATTTTTCTCATCAGTTGTGACATTGAATCCAACATCCGCATATGTTTGGGTTGTGGATATTCTGAAATCAAGACCATAACATAAACCTCGTTCTTCGCGGATTTTTTCATACAAAATATCTTTGAGTATGCGAGAAAATATATATCTTGTTCCATACAGTTGTTTTGAAAAAGGGGAGTGTGTCCGAGTTATATTTATTTCCGCCTGCTCTCGTATATCGCCAATATCATCGCCATGTTTACGAAACTCTTTTGATACTGGTGGAACACTTTTTTCTTTTTTGAGGGAATACTTTTTCCCTGGAGGTGCCTGTTTCAAGAATTTTTTTAATTCAGAGAATGTTGTTTGGTCAACATTACCAACAACTACAAGGGTCATATTATTTTTCCCGTAGTTTTTGTGCCAAGTGACAATATCTGAATGAGTAATGTTTTTGATTGTTGTAGGCCAACCTAAAGCAGAGAAAAAACGTCTAAGGTTTGAATGTGGAGGATAGAGGTTATTATTGCATTCGCGTATGTATTGTAAAAATTTTTCATTATGAAATCTTCCCCATGCCTCTTGAGTTATCACACCTCTCTCGTGTTCCACATCTTCTGGACGTAGGAGTGGGTTAAAAATCATATCTTGCATGCCACGGAGTACCTCAGTGTAATGTTCGGGAAGGGACTTACACCAGTAGACTGTTTGGTGATGACTTGTCCATGCATTCCATGTGTTAACAGTGTATTTTTTTTGCCATTCCCGAATTGTCTTTTTATCTGGAAGAGTTTTGGAACCGTCAAATATCATGTGTTCTAGAAAGTGAGACAATCCTTCTTTTCCGACAGGGTCATGAAATGCACCAATATGAAAGGCAACACGTATATGAATGCATGGCGCTGAGGGTATATTTTTATAGTACACAGGTACACCCTCTATTATTTTTTTGGATAATACATAGGGGTCAAATTTTTTTGATTGCATGGCGTAAGTATATCCTTTATAAAAGGATAAGCAATTCAAACAGCACGACGCGATAATCCAATGGTTTTATGTGGTATAATATATATATTAATCTTAACCTAACATCATATGTGGTACATTCTTATTGTTGTTCTTGTTTTGCTTGCACTTTCGCTTCGTGTGGTTAAGGAATATGAACGAGGGGTTATATTTTTTCTTGGTAAATGCAGAGGTATGCGTGGTCCAGGTTTAATTATTCTTATTCCTATTTTTGAGCAGATGACTCGTGTCCAGTTGCGTACTATCACAATGGCAATTCCATCACAAAAAATTATTTCAAAAGATAACGTTTCCATTGATATTGCTGCGGTTGCATACTATCACGTTGTTGATCCAGTGAAGGCAACAATTGCTATTGAAGATGTTTATTCTGCAGTCAATCAGATTAGTCAGACGACAGTACGAAATGTTGTCGGACAATTTCAACTTGATCAGCTGTTGTCACAGACAGGGGAGATTAATCTTCAAATCAAGGATGTGATTGATGGTCACACTGAGCCATGGGGTGTACAGGTTACTGCGGTTGAGATTAAAGACATTGTGTTGCCAGACAATATGCAACGAGCAATGGCAAAAGAGGCCGAGGCAGAACGAGAGCGACGAGCAAAAATTGTTGCAGCAGAAGGAGAGTTCCAGGCAGCAGAAAGACTTGGTCAGGCAGCAGATCTTATGGCACTTCATCCTGTTGCACTTCAACTTCGTACACTTCAAACCATGGCGGAAATCAGTGTAGAGAAAAACTCAACGATTATTTTCCCAGCACAGTTTATGACAACAGTGAGTGAAGCGGTTGCAATGATAAAGGGTGATACGAAAAAATAATTAATTCAAAATGTTTTGTAAACGGCTTCTGTAATTACAGAAGCCGTTTAGTATACATTTTTATTTTTTTCTGGTATAAATGAGGGGTCTCCTAGGTATATTTAGGAGTTTAATGGTGGCTATGGTGTAGCGGTAGCACGCGAGCTTGTGGAGCTCTCTGTCTGGGTTCAACTCCCAGTAGCCACCCCAAATAAGAATAAGTTACGTGAGAGTTGATTTTTTCAAATTGAAATAATCTTGTATAATTGATGAATGATTCAATTTAATCAAGTCACGTGGTATTCAAGATTGTTAACAGTTATATTTTTTCTTTGTGTTTTTCCTATGATTGCCTTTTATATTGGTAGGGAATACCAAAAAACAGTTGAGTATCTGAATCCAGTAGAAGCATGCGCATCAATCCTATGAATCGACCCGATATTTATAAAAACCTATGGCGAGATTTGTTTTTTATAGTATTGAGCATACTTGTTGCTGTTATTATCGTCCGTGTCGGAGTGGTTAAACATCTTGTTACACTGGCAGATGAGGCAAGTATTTTCGCTAGTTTTTTTGCTGGAGTTTTTTTTACCTCCGCTTTTACTCTTGCTCCAGCATCTGTTGCGCTGGTTGAGATATCTCAAAACACATCAATTTTTTTGGTTGCGTTCTGGGGTGCGCTCGGTGCGGTGGTGGGTGACCTTGTGTTATTTTTATTTATACGTGATCGGTTTGCCGATGATATTATGGCGGTATTACATACATACCATGACAAAAAATTGACGCGGTTTTTCCATCGCAAATTTTTTAGATGGCTTAATCCTATTATAGGAGCATTTATTATTGCATCTCCGTTACCCGATGAAATGGGTGTTGCGCTGTTGGGAGCAGCAAAAATCCGTACACGTATGCTTATACTCATATCATTTATTATGAATTTTATTGGTGTGCTGTTGGTTGCGCTTGCTGCAGGAACCTTTGTTTTTTAGTATCTATGTGGGGTATAATAATGGGTATATGAAAAATAACACCAAATTTATTATCGCAGGAGTTATTTGTGTACTTATTGTTATATTTGCACTTACACGCAACACCAATAACACAAATAATTCAAATGCAACTATTCCCACACCAATCATTCCGGTAGTGCCTGTAGATGATACAAGTTCTGTTGTAGTGAATACGGGTAACAAAGATGTTCCAAAAATTGTCGTTACTCCTGAATTAAAAAAAGAGAGCAAGTCATATCTTGGTCGGGATGGTGTGTATGTTGTGCAATACACAAACAATGGTTTTGTGCCACAACAGTTACAAATCCCTCGGGGCAAAAGTGTTCGTTTTATCAATATGTCTGATCGGGGATTACGGGTGTTTTCTGATAATTCTAGTGACTCAAAGTTTTTTGAACTTAATCAGTCAAAAACAATCGGCAAAGGTTCTACATACACGTTCTCTTTTGTGATTGACGGGCTCTGGTCGTATCATAACGAGACCTATCCAAGCGATAAGGCAAATATCGCAGTGTACTAAATTATAAAAACAAAAAGACCACCTACCTAGGTGAGTCTTTTTGTTTAAGTCATTTTATAGTATGCTCCATAGTATGGATATATATTCAATCGGCAATTTAGCAGATTATGAACTTATTGATAGTGGGGATGGATACAAACTAGAGAGGTTTGGTGATGTTCGTATTGCTCGTCCAGATCCACAGGTTCTTTGGAAAAAAAGACTATCACCAGATGAGTGGAACAATGTGTCTGCTGTGTTTGAGCATGTCAGTGGACGAGGCAAGTGGAATATCAAAAAAGAATTACCAGAGTCATGGAAGGTTTCTTTGGAAGGAATAACATTCCAATTAGAGCAAGCAGGGTTCAAACACGTTGGTGTTTTTCCAGAGCAAGCAGTTCACTGGAAGTGGCTTAAAGAGAAAATTGAACAAAGAGTGGGGGAAGGAAAAAAGGTATCGGTACTTAATTTGTTTGGATACACAGGTGGGGCGTCGCTTGCGTGTGGTCTGGCAGGGGCAAGTGTTTGTCATGTGGATGCATCAGAGGGGGCGGTTGATATGGCGTATGCAAACCGTGATGCATCAGGGCTTACCGACAAACCAATTCGTTTTATTGTTGATGATGTAAGAAAGTTTGTAGAAAGGGAAATAAAACGGGGGAATAAGTATGATGTGATTGTTATGGATCCGCCAGTATATGGTAAGGGGATTAAAAATGAAATATGGAAAATTGAGGATGATTTGGAGCCATTTTTATCTCGTACCATGAAATTATTGTCAGATAACCCTCTTGCTGTTTTGTTAAATGGATATGCTTCTGGATATTCTCATGTGACATATAAGCAATTATTGCTTGGTGTGGCACCACACTCTGGCACAGTTGTCTCTGGTGAAATTGCTCTGAAAGAGTCCGGCGGTGAAGGGCGACTACTTCCATGTGGAATTTTTGCTCGTTGGGAAATATAAAAAGGGCGCACATGGCGCCCTATCGATGAGAATACTACTCCTTCTTTTGTTGTGTTGTTTTGGTCGGGGGATTAACCCCTTCCTCTCTTTTGGTGCCATGATTGTGGCACCGAACAGTGATTATTCTCACTTCTTTTTCATCCAACGGTTTCTGTCCATTTCTGGGGAAGATTCCGTTGAGGTCGTTGCATTCATTATGTGCCATTCTAAGTAAAAAACTATCATATATTATATTTTCAATCAATATGTTGTATGATAAAGCAATGAATTCTTTTGATGCTATTGTTTTTCAATATTTTGCTCACATTCGGACAATACAGGTGACTGAGTTTATGTATATTGTCAGCACCTTTTTTGATTTTTCTGTATATTCTATTGTTGTTTTGTTTTGTATTGCGATTTTAATATATCTCACACGTGGTAGAAAATATGCATACTTGTTTCTCTCAACCATGTCTGCGGGAGCATTAATTTTATATGTCTTGAAAAATATATGTAATGTTCAACGTCCAGTGTTTGAGGTTGTGTCTGCTTTCGGGCAAAGTTTCCCAAGTTATCATGCTGGTATTGTAACAATACTATCTGGGATGCTTATGTATATATATGACTCAACCTTATCTCGTGTATGGAGAAATATCTGTAATATACTCTGCGTCGCACTTATCATGGTTGTGTCTATCAGTCGGCTGTATCTTGGTGTGCACTGGTTTTCCGATGTTATTGGTGGTATTCTCATTGGCGCACTTATCTCGTGGTGTGCAGTACAGATATTTAAGAGGTATTAATCTTGCCTAACTATGAACATACTTTCTGGCATCGTTGTGCGCGATGTTTTGCGCCAGCAACTCATGGACTATATTGGGACACTACAAACTAAACCAGAATTAGTTATTATTCAAGTTGGTGATAATGCTGAGTCAACAATATATATAGAGCAGAAAAAGAAATTCGGAAAATCTGTCGGTATTCCAGTTCATCATATTGTGTTGCCGGTTACAATAACAGAGCAAGAGGTCATTAATACAATTCACACATACAATGCAGACGACAATATAAAAGGTATTATTGTACAACTACCAATTCCGTCTGGTATAAACACGAAAAAAATCTTAGATGAGATTAGTCCAGAAAAAGATGTTGATGGGCTTGGTACATATTCACACTACATACCAGCGACAGCACGGGGGATTATGTCACTTTGCGATTATTATGATATTGGCATGCAAGGTAAACATGTGGTTGTGGTTGGCCGGTCTGAATTAGTGGGCAAACCAACTGCTTTGTTGTGTCTCAAGCGAAACGCTACGGTTACTGTGTGTCACTCGTATACGAAAAATCTAAAAGAAATCACAAAACAAGCGGATATTTTGATTGTCGCATGCGGTAAGCTACAATATATTACATCTGAGTTTGTGTCAGCGGGGCAAGTGGTTATTGATGTTGGTATTCATCGTACAGAACATGGGTTATGTGGTGACGTTGACATGGAATCAGTCAAACATATCGTTGGTAGCATCACTCCTGTGCCGGGTGGAGTTGGACCACTGACCGTTGTTTCTTTATTTCAAAACGTTTGTGATATAATGTAGTCCGTTATCAGATATAATACAAAAAATTATGGATCAATTTATAAATGAGCAACAGAAAAGACAACTATTTAATGCTGTCTTTGCTGTCGCTGTTTTACTCGCGGTGTTTTTAGGCATCAAAGCAGTTAATGCGTTCAAAGAATACAGTTACATTGGACGGGGAACATATGCTTCAAATGTAATTTCAGTATCAGGTAAAGGTGAAGTTATGGCTGTTCCCGATGTTGCAACATTCTCTTTTTCAGTCGTAGAGAATGCTAAAACTATTCAGCAGGCACAGGACACGGCAAGTAAAAAAATGAATGCAGCGATTGATGCGGTTAAAGCAGGTGGTGTAGATGAAAAAGACATCAAAACAACGGGCTATAATTCATATCCAAAATATGAATACACCAATTCAATTTGTACCGATCGTATGTGTCCACCAAGCAAACAAACACTTGTTGGGTATGAGGTGAGCCAGACTGTTACCGTAAAAGTAAGAAAGACAGCTGATGCAGGTACATTATTGTCAAAGGTGGGGACACTCGGTGTATCAAACATTTCTGGTATTGATTTTGTAATTGATGATATGGATAAAGTTCAGGCAGAAGCACGAGACAAGGCAATCAAGGATGCAAAAGCAAAAGCAGAGGTGCTCGCAAAATCTCTTGGTGTTAGTCTGAAAAAGATCATAAACTTTAATGAGGGAGGTGATTACGGTATGCGTGCTATGGGTGGAAGTGAAATGATAAGTGCTAAAGCGATGAGTTATGATGCGGTTACCCCTCCACAGTTACCAACAGGGGAAAACAAAGTGACATCACAGGTAACGATTACTTACGAGATTCAATAATCAAAAAAGCCCCATACACGGGGCTTTTTTGTGGCTATTGACTATTAACTATATATCAAGTAATATATAGTTAATCCCGGTGCGGGGTTTTTTAATAACAACAACTACTATTATATGAGTCTTATTACTTACTTAAAGGATACACAAGGAGAGTTGAAACATGTGAGTTGGCCAACACGAAATCAGGCAATCGTTTTTACTATTATCGTGGTTCTTGTTTCTGTGTTTGTTGCATTCTTTCTTGGCTTTTTTGACTACGTCTTTAAGTTAGGGCTTGAGAAATTTGTTATCTAATATAATTTATATATTACATCAAATGTCAAAACAACAAATTCAAGAAGGGCGAAACTGGTATGTGATTCACACATATGCAGGATATGAAAATGCGGTGATGAGAAATCTCAAACAACGCATTGAGTCATTGGGTATGGAAGACAAGATTTTTAATGTTATCGTACCTACCGAAAAGAAAATCAAAATCAAAGCAGGTAAACGAGTAGAAGAAGAGGAGAAAATTTATCCTGGATATATTTTGGTAGACATGATTGTGACCGATGATTCATGGTATGTGGTGAGAAATACTCCACGTGTGACCGGCTTCGTTGGTTCTGGCGTGTATCCTGTACCAATTGATAAAAAGGAAATTGATGAACTCTTTGCACGAATGAATGCACACACAGTCAAACACAAAATTGATTTGTCAGTTAATGACTCTGTGGCCATTGTTGATGGTCCATTTAAGGATTTGGAAGGGCGAGTGTCAGAAGTTGATGAAGAGCGAGGGAAGGTAAAGGTGCTCGTGGCTATGTTTGGTCGTGAGACTCCGGTTGAATTAGACTTCTTGCAAGTACGAAAATCTTAATGTATAGTATTTTTTCCTGCGCTTCTCGGGAAAACATCAGAATAATATAAAATAATGGCTAAAAAAATAACAAAAAAATTAAAACTGGTTATTCCTGCAGGGAAGGCAAACCCTGCCCCTCCAGTTGGTCCTGCATTGGGTCAGGCCGGTATTAACATAGGTGAATTCGTTAAACAGTTCAATGATGCTACTGCAAAAATGATTGGCGATGTTGTGCCTGTAGAAGTTTCCGTGTACGAAGACAGAACATTTACATTTATACTTAAAACTCCTCCCGCTTCAAATCTCATTTTGAAAGCACTTGGAAAAGAAAAGGGAAGTGGAAAAAATGCTGTATCAAAAGTAGGTACACTAACCCGAGCACAACTCCGAGAAATTGCAGAAAAGAAAATGCCAGATTTGAATGCAAATGATATTGAGGCAGCAATGAAAATTATTGAAGGTTCTGCACGTTCAATGGGCGTCGAGGTGAAATAGGTAACATCGACGAACCTTTTGAGGATTTTTCAGAGCAACGCGAATGAAAAAGTCCAAAAGGTGTACTGCCCCTGTAAGGGGTCGATGTGAAATAAGTAAGTTTTATAAAACCTCAAATCAAAAAACCGCTTAATGGCGGTTTTTTGATTTTGTGATATTATCTGCGGTGGAGGTTTGTATGAAAATCGGTTTTGATTTTGATGGTGTTTGGGCAGACACCCACGTTCTTAAGCCTATTGTGGCAAAAAAACTGTTCGGCGTTGATATCGTCGGTCCATTCTCACGTGAGAATGTGGTTGGTAAGTACCTGACACTTGAACAATATGATGAGACGAAACACCAGGTGTATTACGGTAACTATCCCATAGAGCCAATTAAGGATGCTCCATTTTACACAACTCTTCTTGAGCAAGACGAGCATGAACTTAAAGTCATCACAAGTCGTTCGGGAAGTTTGTTGCCTGTTGTTCATGCGATGTTTGCGGAGCACGGTCTTCTCATTGAGGCTGTTGGGGTTGGGTACAAAGTGTCAAAAATTGAAGCATGTCGAGGGCTAGACGTTTTCATTGATGATGATCTCGATAAACTCGTACCACTTATTGGCATGGTTCCACATTTGTTGCTGTTTTCTCAACCAGAGAATAGACACGAGAGGGAGCCAGAGGCAGTTACCAGGGTTGATTCTTGGTATGATGTCTATCAATACATTCGGTACGAAATATAGTAGTGTGTCTATATGGGTGCTGATTATATGTCGGCACCTTTTGTTATATTGTGTCAAGTTTACTTTTATATAAAAAACTCTATTCTTAAACAGAGAGGATAAAAAAATGATAATTCATCACAAAATGGTGTCTGAGGAAGAATTGTTGGGGGCATTGAAAAAAACCCGGCTTAAAGGGTTTGGTAACCCTGAAATTTACAAAGACTCTTTTTTGGGGTTACGACGGCAAATGGATACAAATCTGCTTGTTCCACCCCAGAGGTACGTGCTAAAACCAACAGTCAATACCATCCTTAGTTTGGCAGACGAATTTGCTTCACGGGATGTAGATATATTTGATTTGTATGGGGCTGTACTATTTTGGTTGGAAGGATCTAATCCAGATACGGACAACCCAATTCCGTTGCTTCCTCCAATTGTGGAGGAATCGTTTGAGAAAGAGGGCAGGATAATCTGGCTGATCAACGATGGTATGCATCGGGTGTCTGCTGCTCGGGCACGTGGTCGGTCAATTAATGTTATTTGCATCACGAATGTCCCACGGGAATATCCATACTATGCCTATGGGCTTCCTGATGGGTGGGCGGGAGTTGAAGAAATCTCGGAACTTACTGATGGGTATAAGAAAAAGGATTATCGAAACCCCGATAATTACAAGGCTCTTTTCCGGGATTTCAATGGGGTTTTTCCTGGGGTTCAGGCAGAGCGTAAAAAGACTCAGCTCTATCTCAAGGAGTAAATATTGGTGTGTGCGGGATGTTCTTCGGACATCTCGCTTTCTTTTTTATACTAAATCCGTATAGTTATTGTCAGAAGGAGAACGTGATAATGATAAGACCGACATGGGATGAAATGTTTATGATTCACTCCATACTTGCAGGAGTGAGGTCATCGTGTCTGGTGAGAAGGTGTGGGGCCGTGTTGGTGCGAGATAAACGCATTATTGCCTCGGGATACAATGGTGCTCCACCAGAAAACAAAACATGTCTTGATGTGGGGACATGTTTCTACCAGTCTCTTGCTTATCAGGATTCAGAGAAAGGTTTGGGTACGTATATTGCGTTGAAGGAAGAACGAAAAAGTTTTTGTATTGCGGCCCATGCCGAAAAAAATGCTTTCAATCAGTGTTCTTTGCATGGTATCTCGGCTATAGGAAGTGTACTTTATTCAACAAATTTTCCATGCCCGAGATGTGTGATGGATGCAATTGTTCCAAACAAGATCTCAAAGATTTTTGTATGGAAGGATTACTTACGTAATCTGGTCCTTACAATGGATGAGTATCGCTTATCAAAATATTCTTTGAGACAGGCTGGGATTGAAATCGTCAAACTTGATTTACCGATAGAACGAGTCATGGAGATATTTCATGAGTCACTCATGACCGGAGATCGTCTCTCATACATATTTGATCCAAGCCAACCACTTTTCAATTTGGAATAATTGGTTAATTTGTAGAGGTGCTACTATGTGGCATCTCTTTTCTTTACTTTTCAATAATATGTTTGCGTGCTATAACAATAGCGGAAAGAGGTACAGAAATGTTATTTGAGTCAAGGTACTACGGGGAAAGACTGAAGATAATCAACCCACATGGAGATGTTGGAGTTGTGACACTTTGGTCAAAAGTCGATTCTGCTGTTGGTATATTGGGTGAGAGCGGTGTCTCTTTGTCACCCGAAAGATCAAGGATTTCGGTAGTGGCGAATTTGTATGGGAACGGTTTGCCTCATATGCTGAGGAATCTACTTTGGAATCCACAGATTCGTCACATTTTAGTGTTTGGTAAAAACCTAAGTGGTTCTGCCGAACACTTCATTAATTTCTTCAAGGAAGGACTCGAGGAAGTTGAATTCCTTGGTGGAAAGGCCTTTCGTATCAAAAATACAAATCGTATTATTGATGGGCTGGTCACGCCTGAGCAATTTGCTCATCTCAATAATTTTGGAGCTTTCGGTGATTTGACAGCAAAAGAAACCAAAGACAACATACGTGGTTTTTTCGATGCGTTGCCACATCAGTCTGAAAGTGACATAGAACGAATTGAGCCTCCTCCTATTCCTGAACCGACCGTCACTAGATTTCCTTCGGAACCTGGTGGGCACACGATTATCTGTGCGAAGCCAATTGACGGGTGGGAAGAAATCATTTTTCGCCTATATCGTTTTGGTTACCATAACCGTGTCGGGAAAAAAGGCGGAACCGAAAGACGTATTGAGTTGCAGAATATGAAGGTTGTGATTCGGAATCCGTCCGAAGAATCTCCGGAGCGTCTTGGGCAGTATGGCTTTAATCTAGATCACTTTCATGAGTATCAGAAACGGATTTTAGATCCGAATAAACCATCTGATCTCGACTACACCTACGGCAATTTGATGCGAGGATATTCTAGTCACTACGAAAGTGGTGAGAAAGTTGACTCCCTTCAGGTTGTTGTTGACAGGTTGAATGAGGAGCCAGAATCCAGACATGAGTATATATCACTCTGGGATAACTCAAAACATCTCCCTCGGGGTAGAGGATGTCCCTGCTTCGTCTCTGCTTTTTTCAGAAAATTTGATGATGCGCTCACGTTGACCGCTTCATTTCGCACTCACAACGCAATGGATGCATGGCCTGAAAATGTCTATGGTCTCATTGCAATCCAGCGATACGTTGCTGAACGGGTTGGTATGAAGATTGGTTCTCTATCTGTCATCAGTCATTCAATCAGTATTGATCCGTCTTCTCTTGAGAAGGCAAAGAAAATTGCTGAAAATAAAAAGACCGATGACGAGATGGATTCTGTTACGGGAAAGTATGTTCCGCGATTTGATCCCAATGGTGATTTTATCGTCACCGTTGATTCATCTCGCTGGGAAATTGTTGTTCAACACACGTTTGGCGGGATGCCTCTCGCTGAGTATCGAGGTAAAAGAGCTGAAGATATTGAGGCACAACTTGCTCGTGATGGGGCACTCTCAGTTATTTCACATGCTCTGTATCTTGGTCGGACAATCGCGCGAGCAGAAGCTCAAATGATTGCTGATCGTTTTAGAACAAGATAGTTTATGCGCACCACCATGTTGTGGTGCGCTTTTGTTGTCCTTTATAAACAATAACGTCAATGGTATTATTGTGAATATGATCTGCAAAGTTAAGAAGTTAGATGTTGATACTCTATTGCCGGTGTATGCTCACTCTGGTGATGCGGGGATGGACTTATTTGCACTGGAGGATACAACAATACCCATCGGACAGATTGTTGCTGTTCGTACCGGTATTGCCATGCAGATACCAGACGGGTATGTTGGTTTGATTTGGGACAAAAGCGGGTTATCAATACGTCATGGTTTGAAAACTGTTGGTGGGGTTATTGATTCGGGTTTTCGTGGTGAGATATTGATTGGGATGACTAATCTTGGTAAGGTTGATTATGTAATTGAAAAAGGGCATAAAATCGCCCAAATGCTTATTCAACCAGTCAACAAGGTTGAACTTATTGAAACAGAAGAATTGGAGGAAAGTGTTCGGGGTGAGGGAGGTTTTGGAAGCACTGGTAAATAATATACACAATGAACATACAACAACAACTCAAACATTGGATACGCGAAACGCTGGAAATTGAAAGTGATTTTGTATTGGAGTATCCAACCGATCAATCACACGGTGATTACTCTACAAACATCGCTCTTATAAATAGTCGGAAATTAAATATAAATCCACGTTTGTTGGCTGAACAATATGTTGAAAAATTAAAACAAAATATATTCAAAGGAGAAGTAATTAAAGATATTAGTATTGCTGGTCCTGGGTTTATAAACTTTTTTTTGCATCCACAGTATTTTGGATCTTTTGTTGCAGAATCACTAAGTGATGAAAAATATGGGACATCCGAAAGTAGAGCCGGACAAAAAATTATTATTGAGTACACGGATCCAAACCCATTCAAAGAATTTCATATCGGGCATTTGATGTCGAACACAATCGGTGAATCAATCTCTCGTATTATCGGAGCAATGGGTGCCGAGGTCAAACGTGCCTGTTATCAGGGTGATGTAGGGCTTCATGTTGCAACAGCAGTGTGGGGTATGATGCAACTGAAATATGATCCAGCAATAGCAAATGCTAAGGATTTAGGTCATGCATATGCATATGGCGCACAGGCACTCCGTGACAACCCTAAAGCTCGCGAGGAAATTACAGATATAAACAAAAAAATATTTTCACGTGAAGATGAGGCAATCAACACAATATATGACGAAGGACGAAAAACTAGCCTCCAGTATTTTGAGACAATATACAAAAAACTTGGCACTCATTTTGATTACTACTTTTTTGAAAGTGAGACTGGTCCATTTGGCAGGCAAGTTGTAGAGGAACATCTCGGTAATGTGTTTGAAAAAAGTGAGGGTGCGGTTATTTTCCCAGGGGAGAAACATGACCCACGTCTACATACTCGTGTGTTTATAAATAAAGACGGCCTCCCAACATACGAAGCCAAAGAACTTGGGTTGTCCAAAATCAAACACGATGCGTATCCATACACAGTATCTATTGTCGTAACTGCTAACGAAATCAATGACTATTTCAAAGTTTTGCTCATGGCAATGTCGTTGGTTTTTCCAGAATTTGCCGAGAAAACTAAACACCTATCACATGGTATGTTGCGATTGCCTGAGGGTAAGATGTCATCACGTACGGGGAATGTTATCACTGCTGTGTCACTCATAGATACCGTAGAACAAATGGTTATGGATAAAATGACAGATCGGGAAATTGATGAAGAAAAGAAAAAAGAAATCGCTGGTATTGTAGCGATCGGTGCGTTGAAGTATTCCATATTGAGACAGTCAATCGGTAAAGATGTTGTGTTTGATTTTGAAACATCGGTGTCATTTGAAGGAGACTCCGGTCCGTATCTCCAGTATGCAACTGTTCGCGCAAAATCTATTTTACATAAAGCGGGTGATATTGTTGCTTCAACCGAAGTTCCATCAGGTTGGCAGACCACGTCACTTGAACGAATGATTGAGCGGTATCCATATATTGTTGGTCGGGCAGGGGAGGAATATGCACCACAGTATATTGTAACCTATTTGGTTGAGTTGGCCGGTACGTTTAATGCGTTCTATGCATCAACTAAAATCATTGATTCATCTGACATAACATCACCATACAAATTGGCACTGACACAAAGTTTTGTCCGTGTGATGACATCAGGTCTTGATCTGCTTGGTATTAAAGTACCGGATAGCATGTAGGGAATATTCTAATAGAGTGGTACCAAGGTATTGAACCATTACGGGGGGATTGACAAATAATCTATTTGGGTGTATAATATAGATGTAAAGTTCCTTGATAAGACTTGCGAGTGGTCATAGCCAAAAGAGGCTTATATTAGGCATTTTTTGGCTATGACCACACAGGCCACGGTTCCTCCTCGGATTAGAGGAAAACAAAAACGGGCAAATCAGCCCAAGGAGATATGATCATGAGCACAGAATTCGCATCCGCCGACCTTACCGCCGGCCAACTTAACGCCATTGTAAAGAAGCTTGGTGGACACAACATGGCACTCCGTTTTCTCCGCGATGAAATCTCGGTTTCCGAACCGACCCGTTCGTGGCGCGAGGAAGACGGCGTCATCTACTTCTCGGTCACGAGCGATGGTACGACTGGCGAGGATTGGATCAAGCGTTTGGAAGGTAACGGTTTCCGCGTCGGAGACTACGCCAAGCAGGTGCTCCGTTCGCCAGACTTCAAGCCGACCAACGGCGTGACGACCGAAGTTGCCGTTTTGAAGGGTATGCTTTTCGAGGACAACAATCGGATCACGAAGAATATTCGCGCCAAGGCCGCGCACAGAAGTTTTACAAAACCAAACGCCGAACTGGCCTGCCTTATCCGTGAGAAGTTCACGGACAAGGAGATTGAAGCCATGGGTCTGATCTGGATCGTTGCCATGCACGAGCCGATCAATGACTCCGACGGTGATCCGAGCTTGCTGGACGCGGACCGTCGCGGCGATGGTCGCTGGCTCAGCGCGTACCGCGGCAGACCTGACGGCAGGTGGTCTCGTGGCAGTGGGTTCGCGTTTTCTGTGTCGCAAGTCGGTTCTCAACACTAAGATTCTTGGGACTTCAATCCCTTTGGACTTAGCCCTTAGCCCTACTCCCGATTCATCGGGAGTAGGGCTAAATTTTTCATAAAAATAAAATTCAGATATAATATTTGCGGCAGTAGGTGAATACGCGGACGGTCAAGGCTTTCTGCTACCGACCCCAGTATCCATGTGTTGAGAGTATTCGCGGCCACGGTTTCGGATAGAGTGATGCATGCAGAAACTTTAATAAAAAAGAAGATACTTGGCGCGAGACATTAAGGCATTGCGATGCCGGATTCGATTCAACCCTAAGAGTATTCGAGGGGTGGTGATATGGAAGATGTTTCGCGCAATCCGACGGTGATCCGAACTTGCTGAACGCGAACCGTAACGACGATGGTCGCTGGCTCAACGCGTACAACGACAGACCTGACAACAGGTGGAATCGTGACAGTGGGTTCGCGTTTTCTGTGTCGCAACTTTCTTCATTTCTCTCCCGACTTCGTGTTGGGAGAGTTTTGTTTTAATAGTTGCCCATGCCAGCCACCAAGCATTCTACCTGCTTCTGTTAATGGTTCCGATAATGCTATATATTTTTTGGTATCAATATGTTTCATCTCCCACAAAGTTAGTAAGAAAAATTTTAACACATCAAGTGATATGATTGATTTTCGTACAAAAGGTTGTTTCTCCTGTTTCTGTAGAAAACTGGCTATTAATATATTTTCAATCACGTGAATAAAATAAGTGTCAATTGTTTCGGCTAGTGTGTATCTGGCTGTTTTTGGAATAGATGGAATGTATTCATGCCATAGCGCATATGCCGATTTCATTTTCTCTAGTACTGGTAATAACGGGGGGGGGGACGCTCGTGGGTGATTTTTGTGTCATAATGTTTTCATTATATATGCAAAATAAAAAAATAACATATACGGATATTATTTCTATTGAAAATTTACTTTGTGCGTGGAGAGAATTTCAGAAAGGTAAAAGAAAAAGGAAAGACGTTCAGATATTCCAGTTGCATTTAATGGATAACGTCTTTGATTTGCATTTGGATCTCAAAAATAAAACCTATAGTCATGGTGGGTATGAGGAGTTTCATATATCAGACCCAAAACCAAGAGTGATACATAAAGCCAGTGTTCGGGATAGACTACTTCATCATGCTATGTATAGGATTTTGTACCCATATTTTGATAAGCAATTTATTCATGATTCGTATTCGTGTCGTCTTGGAAAAGGCACACATAAAGCATGTAATAGGTTTAGATATTTTTCTAGAAAAGTGTCTCAAAATAACACTCGTACATGTTGGGTATTACAGTGTGATGTCCGAAAGTTTTTTGCCAGTATTGATCACCAGATTTTATTAGATGAGATCAAGAAATATTCTGATATAGATATTGATACGCTGTGGCTTATTGAAAACGTGGTCAGAAGTTTCCAGAGTACAGAAGAGGGGAAAGGTTTACCGCTTGGAAATCTGACATCACAACTTTTGGTCAACATATATGCAAATAAACTGGATCAGTATATAAAACATGCATTAAGAATGAAGTACTACATACGATATGCAGATGATTTTGTGTTTTTGAGCCAGAATAAAGATGAGTTAGAGGTTGTTTTGGTTATGGTGCGAAATTTTCTGAAAAATGAGTTGAGGTTACAACTGCATCCAAACAAGGTTTTTCTCAAAACACTGGGTTCGGGAGTTGATTTTTTGGGTTGGGTACATTTTCCCATTCATCGGGTTTTACGGACGGCGACCAAACGAAAAATGATGTGTAAGTTGAAAAATAATCCACGTAAGAAAACCGTTCAGTTGTATCTTGGGTTGCTGGGATGGGGAAATACATATAAGTTGAAAAACAAGATTAATATGATATGATAAACGATATGAAAATAAGAGCAAACATTTCATTGCCTATAACATATTTCAAAGAAGGCAAATCATTTGTTGCCTATACTCCTGCACTTGATTT
The DNA here is from genome assembly GCA_030917185.1 of Patescibacteria group bacterium. Taxonomy (GTDB): domain Bacteria; phylum Patescibacteriota; class Minisyncoccia; order Phycocordibacterales; family DATDWN01; genus JAUPVF01. The sequence continues at coordinate 3,706 of JAUPVF010000059.1, read as the reverse complement.
ATCTAGTTCTGGCGATACGTTAAAACAGGCAGAGAAACATATTAAAGAAGCTGTGGAGTTGTTTGTCCAAGAAACAGTTTCCCTTGGTACTTTGGACGAGGTGTTATCAAATCTTGGATGGGAAAAAGTTAGAAAACAATGGATGCCACCAATTTTTGTTTCTCAAGACATCCTATCCATAAAAGTTTAACGTATCTATTATGCCAAAAATATCTCGTGTCCACTGGAAGAAATTTGAAAAATTTCTTTTGTATGTCGGATGTGAGTTTGTTAGAGAAAAAGGCGACCATAGGATTTATTATAGGCATGGCTTAACCCGACCGATTGTTTTACCACGAAGGAGTCAGTTGGAAATATTTATTATTCAAAACAATATTCGTTTATTGGGCTTATCTCAAAAGCAATATGTAGAGATAATGGAAAAAATCTAGGAAAATGGTAGTATTGTTCGTATGAACAAGGAGGAGGTAAAAAAGGATACAACCAAAAGTGTTGTTGCTGAAACAGAGGAGAAAATCCTTGCGTTTTGGAACGACAAACAAATTTTCAAAAAAACTCTAGAGAAAGATTCTCCAAATGGGAATTTTGTCTTTTTTGATGGACCTCCATTTGCTACCGGGCTACCTCACTATGGACATTTGTTAGCCGGTACAATCAAAGATGTGATTCCTCGGTATCAGACAATGAATGGTAAGCGAGTATTACGACGATGGGGATGGGACTGTCACGGATTGCCGATTGAAAACTTGATTGAAAAAGAGTTAGGTCTATCTACCAAAAAAGATATAGAAGAATTAGGTGTAGATATATTCAATATTGCTGCACGTAATGCGGTGTTGCGTTATGCCGGTGAATGGAAAAAAATCATTCCGCGTGTGGGGCGATGGGTGGATATGGATAATGACTATCGCACTATGGATACGTCGTACACCGAGTCTGTCTGGTGGTCGTTCAAAAAGTTATACGATGATGGCTTGGTATATAAAGGATTCAAAACAATGCAGTTGTGTCCGCGTTGTGAGACGACTTTGTCTAATTTTGAGGTTAACCAAGGATATAAAGACATTACAGACATTTCTGTGTATGTGTTATTTGCATTAACTGACACTCCGGACACATATGTATTGGCGTGGACAACAACTCCGTGGACATTGCCGGGTAATGTGGCATTGGCAATTGATAAAAAAACAACATATGTTGTTGCGGAAAAAGACGGCAAGCGGATGATAGTGGCAAAAAGTTTGGTTGAAAAAGTTTTGAAAGAAAACTATACCATTGTGGATGAGTTTTTGGGAGAAAAATTATTGGGTAAATCATATACTCCAATTTTTCCGTATTACGACAACGAAACATTGCCTCAGCGTGAAAATGCATGGAAAATCTATCATGGCGATTTTGTAACAACAACTGATGGTACCGGTATTGTTCATATTGCACCTGCGTTTGGTGAGGATGACATGAATCTCGGTGTCCAGTATGGTTTGCCACTTATCCAACACGTTGCAACAGATGGTACATTCAAAAAAGAGGTGACAGATTTTGCCGGGCTTCATGTAAAGCCAAGTGAGGATAATCAAAAGGGTGATGTTGAAATCATTAAATATCTTGCAAAACAGGGAACATTGTTTGCAAAAGAAAAAATAATTCACTCATATCCACATTGTTGGCGATGCGGGACTCCTTTGTTGAACTACGCGACATCATCGTGGTTTGTGAAAGTGACTGCTCTGAAAGATCGGATGGTGGAAATAAATAATAAGATATCATGGACTCCACAGGAAATCGGTGAGGGTCGTTTTGGTAAGTGGATTGAGGGTGCACGTGACTGGGCAATTTCTCGAGCACGATACTGGGGTGCGCCATTGCCAGTATGGGAAACTGACTCCGGTGAACGAGTTGTTGTGGGGTCAATCGCCGAACTCAAAGATCGTATTGGTAGGAAAAATACATACACATTGATACGTCATGGCGAGGCGGAAACAAATGCACGCGGTCATGTGATTAGTTCACAACATACAGAAGAAAATCCGTTAACTGATGAAGGTAAAAAACAAGTCGTAGAACAGGCAAAAAAGTTACAAGACAAAAAAATAGATATTATTATCTCATCGCCTTTTTTGCGTACACGTGAGACTGCAGAAATTGTTGCTAAGGAAATCGGTTATGACGCAAATAACATCATCATCGATCCTCGTTTACGGGAAATTTCAGCAGGAGAGGAGTTTGAGGGCAAGCCATGGACTGATTTTATATATGATTTTATTGCGGGTAAACATGAGGGGGACAGGGAGAATTTGGTAGACGTGCTTAAACGCATGATGGAGTTTTTGTACGACTATGACGCAAAGTATTCTGGCAAGAATATCCTGATCGTTGGACATGGTGGACCATTGAACATTGCTCGATTGGCATCGCTCGGTCAGTCCGGCCGTGGTGTGGCAAAACATTATTTTGATAAGATAATTCAAAACGCAGAAATTGTTTCGTGTGATTTTGTGGCGTTACCACATAATGAACAATATGATGTAGATGTGCATCGTCCATACATTGATACGGTTATTTTGCGTGATGCAGGAGGTAAACCACTCAAACGTATTCCAGAAGTTTTTGACACGTGGTATGACTCTGGCTCAATGCCATTTGCCCAGCAACACTATCCATTTGAAAACAAAGAGGTGTTTGAAGGTAAAAATAATCCTTTGTTTCCAGCTGATTTTATCGCCGAGGGACTGGACCAGACACGTGGATGGTTCTATACATTACTTGTGCTTGGGGCGGGGCTTTTTGATACGTCACCGTATCGGCATGTGCTTGTTAATGGATTGGTGCTAGCAGAGGATGGGCGTAAAATGTCAAAAAGTTTGAACAATTATCCTGATTTGATGGACGTTGTAAACACCTATGGTGCAGATGCGTTACGATACTACATGGTATCTGGTCCAATTGTCCGCGCGGAAGATTTGAATTTTTCAGAAAAAGGGGTTGATGAAATATACAAAAAAATCATTCAAAAAATTTATAATGTCTTGTCATTGTATGAAATGTATCCAACTGAAGGGAAACACACAGTAACACCAACTGTGCTTGATGAATGGATTGTGTCTCGCTTGAATGAATTAATCCAAACAGTAACCGCGTCGCTTGATGCCTATGAACTTGATCGTGCATCACGACCGATTATGGATTTTGTTGATGATTTATCTACGTGGTATATTCGTCGTTCACGAGAACGTTTGAAATCAGACGATGCTTCCATCGCTTACACAGCACATTATTATATTGCACAGGTGTTGAGGGAATTATCAAAAATCATGGCCCCATTCATGCCGTTTTTGGCAGAGGAGATGTATGGTCGCGTAGGGGGGGATAAAGAAAGTGTGCATTTGGAAACATGGCCACATACAGGAGAGGTTTCAACTGATCTTATTTCTACTATGTCTTATGTTCGTGAGATTGTATCGGGTGCATTGGAGTTGCGTCACACAGCAGGGTATAAGGTGAGACAACCATTACAGACATTAAAAATCAAAACTGACAGTAATTCATTGAATGAACAGTTGATTGATTTGATCAAAGATGAGATTAATGTGAAAGAAGTTGTGATGGACGACTCAATTGATGCTTCAATATGGTTAGATACAACAGTTACTGAGGAATTAAAAAATGAAGGGATTGCTCGTGATATTGTACGGGCTATTCAAGATAT
>JAUPVF010000058.1 GCA_030917185.1 Patescibacteria group bacterium | reverse complement strand
GATTGGATTTATTGATTGATGCATGCAGAAATCTCCCCTATAACACATCTGTATATATTATTGGTGATGGAGAAGAAAAAGAACGTCTACAAGAAAAAATTGATGGGTATGGATTAGATCATAAAGTATTTCTGGTGGGCAGAGTTGAGGAAGCACGTAGGTATCTCAAAGCGTTTGATATTTTTACACTCACCTCTCGCACAGAAGCATTACCATACACACTCCTTGAAGCAGGTCTTGCAGAGTGTGCGGTTATTGCAACAAAAGTTGGTGGTATTCCAGAAATTATTACCGATGAAAAAACTGGACTACTCATACACAGAAACATTGACGAGATCACTCACTCCATAACCCATCTTATCGAAAACCCAGAAAAACGGCTCCATTTAGGCGTCAATTTAAGACATGATATTGAAACTCAATTTTCAGTTAAACAAATGCTCAAAAAAACAACTGAAATTTATTTGAAATAAAAAAACCAAACCTACCCAATTATCAGAACTTCCAAATTTGAATTTTCAACGAGGAGATCACCAAATTATGAAGTTTTTACACACCAATTACTTCATTCTGCGCGACAGATTTATGAACCGTCCGTCCATATCGCTTCATCCCCGTCAAGATTCCTAACCCTAAAAACTCAGTTAATAAATGACTACCACCATAACTCATAAAAGGTAATGTTTTACCTGTCACTGGCAGTAACCCGATATTCATACCAATATGCACAATAAAATGTGTGACAAATAAAATAGTCAAACCTAAACCAAATAGCATTTCAAAGTTTGTAGATCCTCGGAAAGAAATTGCCATCATTCGCCAAAACAAAATACCATAGAGAGTTAGTAGCAATATAACACCAACAAATCCCCACTCCTCAGCAAATGAGGCGAAAATAAAATCGGTCTGATATTCTGGTAAAAACTGCAACTTTGACTGTGTCCCATACCCAATACCTTTACCAAGCCACCCACCAGAACCAACAGCAATCGTTGATTGGTATGCATTGTACCCAGTCCCACGAATATCGGTAAGTGGTGAGACAAAAGTTCTAATACGATCTTTTTGATATTGTTTGAATGCAAACCCCCACAGAAAACTAAACGAAACCACGGCAATAAAAAAAACTAAAAATAAATGTTTTTTTGAAATACCAGAAACCAACACCATACCTAACCACAGGAAAAATATAATGATAGCAGAACCAAAATCGGGCTGAAGTAATACGAGTACAAAAACAACAAAAACATAGAAACCGGATACGATAATATGGCGTATATTTGCTATTTCAATATGACGACGTGAAAAATATTTTGCCAACAAAACAATCACCACCAGACTAACGAGGTCTGTCGGCTGAAAAGATAATGCCCCAAGATCAAACCAACTTTGTGCCCCCTTAAATACACTACCCAAAATAAAAAGCAGTGACAAAACACCAACAGATACCCCAAACAACCCAACAACAATGCGCGTGTTTTTCAAAAATCGCCAATCAAATACGCTTGCACCGAAGAAAACGCAAATAGATACAATCATCCATGTTAATTGACGATCAAAAAACCGGTTCTGGGAAACCCCAAATACAGAAAATGAATTCATGGTCACCAAACCAGCACAGGTGATGAGCACTGCACTACCAAAAAGCATCCAGTCTATATTTTTGAATACGTATGAATATAAAGATCGCCACATACACCAGAGTTAAAAGATTCGGTAAATGATAGTGATAGCATTTGGTTTCTTTTCGCACAATGAAGAACCGATACGAGTATATATTGATGATAGTGTCTCTTTTGTCGGTGCAAAGAAATACCTGTCGGGACTACCTGCAATCGTTTTCAAAAAACCTTCATTGACCGACTTACCCAAACCAATGGTATAAATAGTGATGCCAGATGCACTTGCCTCACGGGCCATTGATTCGGCATAGATACGAGGGTAATCTATCTGAGATGATCGAGGTTCGGTTGGAATGCCATCAGTCAGTAATACAATCACTTTATTATCCTGTGAACGTGCACCTGACCGCAATTGCTGGGATGCCAACTGTATTCCCTCTCCGATATTAGTCTGTTGTTGTTGTGTACCAGTCGCTAATGCAAATGAATCAATTGCAGAAATGACATCTTGTTTATTAGAGGACACCATTCGCTCCTCAAATGCATTCGTACCAAATGATATAAACCCAACACTGCTATCATCATATAAGTTTTTAATAAATTCTTTGGCAGTTTGCTTGACCGTAGTAAATGGTTCTGGTGGATTTTTCCCCTCTGACATCATACTACCCGACCGATCAAGCACGAGTGACACATCAACAGGATTAACACACGCTTCAACACCAAGATTAAAAGGTCGTGGCCACATAAAGACAAAATCCTGTGACTGACTTTTCGCAACATCATCAACAAATGTACGTGACACTGCAACCACATTTTCCTTGTTGTCTAACACGAGTGCAACCAGTTCTACATTTTTAACCGTACTCAAAGAATTGTTCGTAATCGTACCATCAATACGCGGAACTGTTGAGGTACCAGAAAGCGGACTATACTGTATCGCAAGCAATGGATCTTTTGTTGTATCCTTAACCCATGTACCAAGTTTTGTAAATTGGAAATCAACTGTTTTTGCCTTGCGTGCGCCAGTAGTAAAACTTGGTTCAAAAACAACAAAACGTTTATTTTTTGGAATAAATGTCTGCCCGGTGCGAATACCAATTAACTGATGATTCTCATCATACACAGAAAAAGTATACTCGGCTGTTGTATTTTTTGAGTTAACATTTGGATTTTCAACATATGCCGCCAGATTATACACATTGTTGACCACTAGAAATGGTTTCGCCCAGAGAACAATCGGTGAAAGAGTATCGGTTGTACAAATGTTTGAACATGAACCACCACAATCAACCCCCATCTCATCACCATTTTTCACACCATCAGTGCATGTTGGTGCCCGATAGAGAGTTTTGTAATACACAAACCCAAGGAACCCTGAGGTCAGAATAATAAGCAAGAGTCCGTACATAAAACGTCGTTTTGTAGACCATGACAATGCCATAAAATGATTATACCAAAAAACACTCGCACAAAGCGAGTGTTTTTTGAATTGAAAACTTGGTTCTGGCGCCTAGCTACTTTCCCCCAAAGGAGTATCATCGCCTCAACAGAGCTTAACTGCCGTGTTCGGAATGAGAACGGGTGTGACCTCTGCGATAAAGCACCAAAACTAAATTTTCAATTTTTACTTAAATTGGTAAGGGTGTCCAACGGTTCCCCGTCGACTCGATTGTTAATCGAGCTGTTTAGTAAGTCGGATCTTTTCAGATCAAGGACTTACACTCAAGACACCCATAAAAATGTAAAAGTAAAAGAAGAACATTCATGGATTCTCTCCATGTAACAGGATAAAGTTTTTGCACAACATTGTCGCGCTGTGATTATTAAATTTCCTAATAGAAATCGGCTAATTAGTACACCTTGGCTCAACACATTACTGTGCTTACACCTAGTGCCTATCACGTGATCATCTCTCACGGGCCTCAAACGATT
>JAUPVF010000057.1 GCA_030917185.1 Patescibacteria group bacterium | reverse complement strand
TGATTTTGGTCCGAGAGGGGTGGAACTTTTGAATAATCTCAAGCGTTCATGGTGGGATTATAACGTATACCAAAAAGAAAACTATTTTGGTCTTGATGCGGGTATGTTCAAGCATCCAAAAGTATGGGATGCAAGTGGACATACATCTGGCTTTTCTGATCCGCTCGCTGAGTGTAAAAAATGTAATACTCGTATCAGAGTAGACAAAGTTTTGAATGGGCTCGGTGTGAATGCTGATGAAAAAATGTCGGAAGAAAAAATCAACGAATTATTTGATGAACACAGAGGTAAAATTGCATGCGAAAAATGTGGAGCAAAAGATTTTTCTAAAGTTAAAAAATTCAACCTGTTGGTAAAAAGTAATTTGGGTGATTTCACATCCGAAGGGGCAGACCCTGTGTATTTGCCCGGGGAGGCATGTCAGGGTATATATCTTGATTACAAAAACATTGTTGATTCAATGCATCCAAAAATTCCTTTTGGTGTGGCACAAATCGGTAAGGCGTTTAGAAATGAAATCTCTCCTCGGAACTTTCTTTTCCGTGTGCGTGAAATGGAACAGGCAGATACTCAATTGTTTATAAAACCAAACGACAACAAAGAAAAATATGAAATGCTCAAACAAGAGCAATGGGATTGGCTCCTGTCGTTGGGTATAAAAAAGGAAAATCTACAATGGCATCAACATGAAAATCTTGTTTTTTATGCAAAAGACGCATGGGACATTGAGTATAAATTCCCGTGGGGCTTTGATGAACTCATGGGTATTCATGACCGTACAGACTACGATTTATCTCAGCATATGGAGTTTTCTGGGGCTGATTTGAATTATGTTGATCAAGAAATGGGGGAGAAATACATTCCGTGGATTCTTGAAACATCAATGGGTATGGGCAGATTATTTCTTGCTGTGCTAGATAATGCCTATGCAGAGGATGATTTAGGTGGAGAAAAAAGAGTGTATCTTCGATTGTCACCAAAATTAGCTCCGTTAAAATGTGCAGTCTTTCCATTGTTGAAAAATAAACCAGAACTTGTTGCTAAGGCGAGAGAAGTTTATACAATGCTTAAAACAGAATTTAGAGCAGTTGAGTTTGATGATAACGGAAACATTGGTAAACGATACAGACGTCAAGATGAAATCGGCACAACATACTGTGTGACGGTTGATTTTGATACCATTGAGAAAGATGCAGGTGTGACTGTTCGTGACCGAGATACCGGAGAGCAAAAACGCATGCCAATTTCTGAACTTATTGGGTACATACAGTCAAAAATATAAAATTGAAAATCACGGGGTTTGTGGTATTATGGTCTCATGGAACATCATGAATCATCTATTGTTATAAGCACAGGCACAATTATCAAAACTATTTTGGTTGGGGTATTGTTTTTTGGGTTGTTTATATTGCGTGATTTAATGCTTGTGTTGCTCATGGCGGTTGTTATCGCCTCATCTGTTGAGCCAGCAACACAATGGTTTGTGCGACACAAGATCCCTCGTTTGGTGGCGGTTATTGCTATCTATCTGACCCTCGCTCTTGTTTTGGTTGGAGTCGTGTTTTTCTTGCTTATTCCACTACTATCTGAATCAAGTGATTTTTTGACAAATTTCCCTCAGTATTTTAATGCCACAACAGTATCCGACACGATTGCACATAATGACTTTTTGTCATCACAACCAATTGTCAGCGGTCTACAAAATACAGTTAATTTTGAACAGATTACATCACAGATTAATGGTGTAATTACGGGTTTGTCATCAAGTGCTTTCAATACAGTATCATCTGTCTTTGGTGGTATCATGAGTTTTATTCTAATGGTAGTCATTTCTTTTTATCTCGCTGTAGAAGAAGATGGTGTTGGTAAGTTTCTGAAAACAATTACACCACTGAAACACGAGACATATGTTATCAGTCTGTGGAAACGGTCTCAACGAAAAATCGGACTCTGGATGCAGGGTCAACTCGTCTTGGCTTTGATTATTGGTATGCTGGTGTATCTTGGATTGGTTTTGTTGGGTGTACAAAACGCATTGCTTTTGGCTTTTCTTGCTGCTGCATTTGAAATCATTCCGTTATTTGGACCAATCCTCGCATCGATTCCTGCAATTGCTTTGTCATTTATGAGCGGAGGATTTACAACAGCCATTCTTGTTGCGGGGTTGTATATTATTGTTCACCAGTTTGAAAACCAACTCATTTACCCATTAGTTGTGAAAAAAGTGATCGGTGTATCACCGATTGTTTCCATTGTCGCACTGGTTGCTGGTTTTGAATTGTTGGGTTTTCTTGGTTTGATATTATCTGTTCCTATTGCAACAGTGGTGTTGGAATTTTTTGATGATTTGGAAAAGGACAAGATTGAAAAGATAGAGAGAATGAAAGCATAAGTATATGTCAAAAAATTTTTATATAACAACAACACTGCCATATGTAAATGCAGACCCCCATATTGGTTTTGCTATGGAAATTATCCGAGCCGATGTTATTGCTCGGGCAAAAAAACTACAGGGGAATGATGTATTTTTTAATACAGGCACCGACGAACACGGACAAAAGTTGTTTATTGGTGCAGAAAAAGCAGGATTAACTCCACAGGCATTTGTTGATATGTATGCAGAGAAGTTTCGTCAGTTGCTTCCATTACTACAAATATCAGACGATATACATTTTATTCGCACGACTGATGAACATCATGTAGTGTCCGCACAACATTTTTGGAAATTGTGTCGTGATAATGGTTATATTTACAAAAAAGCATACAGTATTAAATACTGCGTCGGTTGTGAATTAGAAAAAACAGATTCAGAACTGGTTGACGGTAAATGCCCACTGCATCCGCATTTAGAGATTGAACTGATTGATGAGGAAAATTATTTTTTCAAATTTTCAGCATTCCAGAAACCGTTGTTAGATTTATATCACTCACGTCTGGATTTTGTTGTGCCGGATTTTAGACAAAATGAAATCAAAGCATTTGTTGAGCGGGGATTGGAGGATTTTTCAATTTCACGTCTTGCATCTAAAATGCCGTGGGGAATACCGGTACCAGATGATTCAACTCAGGTTATGTATGTGTGGTTTGATGCATTAGTTAATTATATTTCTACAGTTGGTTGGCCAGACAGGGCAGACCAGTTTAAGCGATACTGGGAAGAAGGAACGCCAGTACAGTATTGTGGTAAAGATAATTTGAGACAACAAACAGCAATGTGGCAGGCAATGCTTATGGCAGCAGGACTTCCTACAACCCATACAGTTGTAGTTAACGGGTTTTTTACTGGGGAAGGTGGAGTGAAAATGTCCAAGTCTCTCGGTAATGTTGTTAGTCCGTTTGATGTAGTGGAACGATACGGCACTGATGCATTG
>JAUPVF010000056.1 GCA_030917185.1 Patescibacteria group bacterium | reverse complement strand
GCGTTGATGTAGATAACAATAAATATTGTAATGGAGGCAACAACTAAACCGATAGAGCCGATAACGTCACCAAGCAAGGCGAATGTGTCACGCATATCTTTAACAAATTTTGGTAAACCTTCATCGTATGTCTGTACCCTACCGGTTTCCCCCGCCCCACTTTGTATTAATGCATTTTTAACAACAATCGGATCTGCTCCCGGTTTCAACCTGATGGCAATCTCATCTACGTTAAAGTCTGTACGCCCTGTCAGTGTCCGTAATGTAGAATCAAGCATAAACACACGTTGATCGAGTTCGCCAACTTTACTTTTGATAATACCCTTGATGGTCATTTCTCGTGTATTACCATTGACCGTAATCCTCACCCGAGACCCAACATCAACATTCGCCAATGTTTTTAATCCAGGTGATTCAATTGGCAGATATTTTTTCAAGAGATTTGCACCAATCATAATAGACTCTGTGTCTTCTGGGGTTAAATATCTTCCATCAATTACTTTGTCTGATAAATGAGTAACTTCGTCTTCCATTGCCGGGTTAATACCCGCAAACTGCGGAGTTGCTTCATTGGCTTTTTCTGTATAACTTATCCGTTCTTTGTATGTACCCTCAACAAGTCCACCAGAAAGGTATCGTGCGGTATAACTCTGTGTCCATGGTAAATTTTTGACAACTTGGATAATAGCAGGACTGTTTTCAATATAATTTTTCTTGATAGGGGTAGAAATAATAACATCCCCGATATATCGTTCACGGTACACATTGATAGAACTTTGAATCAAACCAACCAAAATACCCCGAATCACGACAAGGTTGAGAAAAGTCAGAGTCATTACAAAAATAATGAGAAGGGTTGTTCCTAGACTACTTCGTTTTACTTGACGAATAGCCAAAAAAATACCCAACTTAAGAGAGTTGAGAAAGTTAGCGATACCCTTTCCCGAGGTGTTTCTGCCAGACTGCGATAATGCCATATATAAGACATAATACTACCAAACAGTTAACACGTCAACAATCTTGTCCACAGTTTGCAACATAATCATTGACACTATCCTATATGCGTGTACTATTAATTTTAGAACTTCCCCCTTAGTATAAAGGGGACAAAAAAAGAGGAAAAATGATTCACATTGAGAGAGCACGGCGGTCAATAGCCATCGCCCCCACCCAGCCGACGCGCCAAGTGGTGCAAGACGCAGCCTCCTGTGTTGAGAGGCAGAAAAAGTTTTTCAACGACTACCTTGGGCTTGACTGTGGTGATGTTGAAGTTAACCAACCCACCATCACTCTACCCAACAAGGTTTTGAAACCCTTATTGGTCCCCGCAGGAATTTTGGCAAGTGAAGCCCTGATGTGCCTTGAGGCCCTAAAGGTGGATGTGCACTGTCATATCCAGAACCCCGATATGATTTTTCAGACGAGGAATAATCATAAATCATACGTTGTTTGGACTCCAACTGACTTCAACCCCGACGAGAGATACCTCGGCAAGAAACCTGGGTACGTTGGCGGTAACGTCACCAAACCGCAGACTTTTTTGGAGCATATCCTGATGCAAATCAGAGACACCTCCATACAGTTATCACGGGAAAACAAAAAACCTCGATTGCACAACGAAAGTTGTGCAACAATATGTGACGCGTTTTACCGGAGGATTTGTGTGGTCGTCGGACTGCACAACAGAACGGTTACGATCCGAACTCTCCGAGACGGACACAACGCCGCATTCGCTCCCCGGCTCGTTTACCTCTAGTAGCAAACCAGTTCTCTTTTGAAGACCCGCCACCGTCTACTGTGCGGGTCTTTTTATTTACTTCAATCCCTTACAGTTTCCCCCTGGGGTATACCCAGCAGATCGAGCGTCTGCAATGGAGGCAAATGGAACTTGATTTTCTGGTTTAATCCGTTTAACAGTACTACACCACGGAAAGTAATACTTTTTACCTGTTTTTGAACCAATTACTTGCCCTCCTGTCGTTTCGCCCGTTGCCACAAAAACAGAATTTCCCTCCCCTTGAGACGAGTCCACCCCAACTCCAACCGCCTGTATAACCGCCCCTGTTTGGCTGTTGTTAGGAGAAACCACCCGAATAGGAGTATGGTTCCTTTCAATTGTGGATAATCGTCCCAAAGCGAAAAATATACTAGCGACAACAATTAACAGAATTGGTACGTAGAGAGACCGAGCAAAAGAGTGGATTTTGAACCATACAGAAGGGCTACCTGGTGGCACATCCTCAAACCTTACAATTGGGTTGATTTTTTCCACGTTATGTTCTATACTCATACCACTGTATTTTAACAGATATTTAGTAAAGTCAATAACTACGAGGCACACGGAGGCAGATGCGGTTCAAGGCAGGCGAAGAAGGGGGCGAGAAGCCGTATCGAGTATACGGTGACGAGCACACTTCAAGCCTAACGCAGAAGCGCGCTACATACGTGCGCCGTAACATACAATGGCACATAAAAAGTCAGCGGGCACAACAAAAAACGGCCGAGATTCAAAACCAAAGTATCTTGGCGTTAAAATCACACAAGGTGATAAAGCACAGGCAGGATCTGTGATTATTCGCCAACGTGGTACAGATGTATTAGCCGGCAGAAACGTCGGAATGGGTAAAGACCACACTCTTTTTGCACTTGTAGATGGTATTGTTACATTTGGTACAAAACGAAAAAAACATTTTGATAACACAGTGGTCACCAAAAAAGTAGTCCACGTTAACTAATTAAAAAACCTCCGTCTCGGAGGTTTTTTAATTAGTTAACTTTTTTATTTATTGCGCTTCTACTACTACCGTGAATTCTACTTTTTTACCACCCGCCTCAACAGTGACCATATGTGTACCAACCTCTTTGATTGGTTTATCTAATACTATGTATTCTGTACCAAGATTAAGTCGTGTGGCTTTTAATATCTCGGCAACCAAAATCTCTTTGGTAATACCTGCAAACAAATGACCTTTCTCGTTTACCTTCTCTTTCAGTGTTAATGTCAGTCCTTTTATGGTTTGCAAATTCATAGCGAGCAAATCCTCTTGGATTTTCTTTTCCGCCATGTCATTGGCTTTGGTTTTTTCTATGTTTGAAATAGCATGAGGTGTCGCCACAACTGCTAATTTACGAGGGATAAGCATATTCAAAGCAAACCCCTCAGCAACATCTTTTATATCGTATTTTTTACCAACTTTCACTACATCTTTAAGTAATATGATTTTCATGTGGACAGTATAGTATCTTTTTGGACTTTTGTTAAGTATTCAGTTTTCTACTGAAATTTCCCTCCTGTTTGGCTACAATAATCGGCACGTTGTGCCATATCAACACCATCAGGCATTGCTTCTACAATAAATTTTGGACTACGCATTTTTACATCTGCACCATTTAACTGTGAGATACCAATATAATAATTTCCAGGCCATACTGCACCAACTTTCCACTGCATACCGGTTATTCGTTTATCTGCAATATGTGCAGTTATCCCACTGGTCACAGGACCTAATGATTTTTGAGTTCCAGCATCAACAAGAGACAGATCAATTGAATTCACTGTAGAAGAAGCGGTCCATGCAACATCATATGTACAACCGCTGTATACAGTTTTCCCTCTCACAGGAAATGTAAAAAGAATATCTGAAATTATACCCGTTGAACTTATGTTTGTAGCATCTGTCGTAGAGGCAGTTGATGTTGCCACATCAGTTGTAACTGGTGTCATATCTGGAGCAATGACTAATGCTGATGAGTTGTATGCGACATCTAACTGACTAAATGCTTGATTAAATTGTCCAAGCGACCAGTAATAAAAACATCCAGCCCCTCCAACAAGACAACATGTAACTATAAGGATTCGTTTCCAATACCCCATATTATTGTTGATTAAGTATCTCTAACGCTTTGTTTAATTGAGTATCTTCACCTTGCAAAAACTTCTTGTCATCAAGTTTTACCTCAACATCTGGGGTTAACCCTCCATTTGAAATTGAATGACCTTCTGGAGTCAACCATCGAGCAATAGTTACCTTGAGCGATGTTTCCGGTGTGATTTTCACTAATTCTTGAACAGATCCTTTTCCAAATGATTTTGTTCCAACAAGTGTAGCAACTCCCTGCTCATGTAATGCACCTGCCAATATCTCAGACGCACTAGCCGAACCACCGTCAATCAATACGACAAGTTTCAGTCTATCGTTAAAAATGTTATATCCTTTACTTCTAAACACCTGAGCATCACTAGCATTTCTGAAATCCTCTTTAACAATTACTTTCCCTGCTGGCAAAAACCAACTACCCATATCAATCGCTGCTTCCAAATATCCACCAGGATTACCACGCAAATCGATAATCAGTTTATTTTTGCCCGATTCAATAAACTTGCGCAAACCATCACGGAACAAATTTGCAGAAATTGCCGAGAAATTATAGAGACGGATAATAAAGACATCTCCTTTAACTTCTGTATCAATCGTCGGAATATCAATCACATCACGAATAACTTTTATTTCAATGGGATCCTTGACCCCATCGCGAACCACCGTCAATCGTACCTCCGTACCTTTTGGACCTTTAATTAATTTAATTGCTTCTTCTGTATTAAGTTGATTTGTTAATGTATCGCCAATTTTAACCAGTTTGTCACCAGATTTAATACCTGCACGATATGCAGGAGTACCTTTGAGCGGTGCAATGACAGTTAACACTCCATCACGAATACCAACTTCCATACCGACCCCCTCAAAGTTTCCGCTGATTTGCTCTTCAAAACTTTTTGCTTCTACTGGCGGGAAAAACATAGTGTACGGATCACCAAGCGAACGAGTCATTCCTTCAATCGCGCCCCACACACGTGCTTGGTCGCTTACTCGCACAGTTGATGAACTGGTTGTTGGAACAAATTTTTCATTGATTACATTCCATGCTTTCCAAAATGCTGCAAAGTCAACAGTTTGATTACCGTCTTGATCCTTGTTTATCAACGTGACGACTTTTTGTTCATCTGACTGATAATTGCGCCCGGTGTAGAATCCTGCCGAAAAAATAAGTGCAAGGACAACAACACTGGTAATAACCGCTGAATATTTTGAGAAATAATTTTTCATGTCCCCTCATTATTTCAAATAAATAGGATATGGTCAACGAACAACTTTCATACTATAATGGTCATATCTAACACATATTATATGATCAACACCTATACATTTGATAAAGAGACGTGGATTGATATCGACCACGGCACACCGGAGGAAATCCACTCTATTATGGATACATATGATATCCATCCATTTGTAGCCAAAGAACTCACCTCTACCACACTCAAACCACGTATTGAATTCCACGACGGTTACATTTATTGCATCCTCCATTTTCCGACATATAAACACACTCATTCGCCCAATAATAAAAACCAAGAAGTTGATTTTATCATCGGCAAAAATATGCTGATTACTGCACGGTACGACACAATAGATGCTATCCATGCATTTGCCAAAACACTGGAAGTAAAAGAAATTTTAGATAACGACCATCATTCAAAAAAACACCATTCATTGTTGATTGGCATGTTACGCGGGCTCTACCGTTCCGTGTTTGAAGAGTTGGAATACATGGAGGACGTTACCGAAGACATAACCAGCAGGATATTCAAAGGTGAAGAAAAACAAATGGTTGTTTCTATTTCGGAAATCACCCGAACATTACTTGAATTCAAAAAAGTGACTGATTTGCACCGAGAAGTGTTAGAATCCCTACATCACCATGGACGAGAATTATTTGGTGAGACATTTGAAACAGATATGGAGTTGATTATTCTAGAATATCTAAAAATAAATACCACAATAAAAAGCAACTTGGAAATACTCCGGGAACTCAGAGAAACAAATAACTCAATTTTGACAGCAAAACAAAATGAGATTATCAAAAACCTAACTGTTATGGGATTTGTTATTCTTCCCCTTAACCTTATCGCATGGATATTTGCTATGCGCACCGAAGGGGGCATGCCATTTACCACCAACCCATATGGTTTCTGGATTGTGATTTTGATTATGATTATTGCAAGCACGGCAACAATGGCTTTTGCCAAATATAAAAAATGGCTCTAAACATGGATATATACCTACACAACACATTGACCGGTGAAAAAGAAAAATTCACCCCTATCACAGATGGACATGTTTCAATGTATAACTGCGGTCCGACTGTCTATAACTATGCACATATAGGCAACCTTCGTAGTTATGTGTTTGCCGATACATTGCGCCGTATGTTTGAATGGAATAATTTTACCGTCAAACAAGTTATAAATATCACCGATGTTGGACATCTTGTGTCAGACAATGATGATGGAGAAGACAAAATAGAAAAAGGCGCGCAACGTGAAGGAAAAACTGCCCAAGAGATTAGTGAATTTTACACGCAAGCATTTTTCACCGACCTAGATCAACTCAACATTGCAAAAGAAAACATTTCATTTCCGCGTGCAACCAACTATATAGACGAGCAAATCGCAATGATTTCTGAACTTGAACGTGATGGATACACATACAACACACACGATGGAGTATATTTTGACACAACAAAATATCCACAGTATGGACTCTTGGGACATATCAACCTTGCTGGGCTAGAAGAAGGTGCACGAATTGGTGTAAATAATGAAAAAAAACATCTAACTGATTTTGCTCTTTGGAAATTCTCTCGCGGTGAAAAACGTGAGCAAGAATGGAACTCTCCGTGGGGAGTCGGCTTTCCTGGGTGGCATATTGAATGTTCAGCAATGTCCCGAAAACTATTGGGTAAAACATTTGATATACACACCGGAGGAATTGATCATATCCCCGTCCATCACAACAATGAAATCGCTCAGTCTGTATGTGCCAATCATGCCCCCTTTGTACATTACTGGATGCATAACGCATGGCTTACCGTAGGAGAAGATAAAATGTCAAAATCTAGTGATAATTTTATTCGACTGGAAACATTAGCCGAACACGGTATTAATCCCCTCGCCTATCGATACCTACTTTTGACCGCTCGATACTCATCACCTTTGCAATTTAGTTGGGAAGCATTAGAAGGTGCACAGACTGCATGGAAAAGACTGAGAACATTTGTGAATAGCACCACAACAGAGTCAACACCGACCAAAAATACTCATTACATTAACGAGTTTACTGCTTACATAAATGATGATTTAGATACACCAAAAGCCATCGCTCTTGTATGGGAAATAATGAAAGACAGTTCACTGGAAGAATACGAGAAAAAAGAAATACTATTACAGTTTGATCGTGTTTTTGGGTTACAACTGGATCACATGGAGACATTTGATATTCCGGAAAATATACACAAATTAGTAACTGAACGCGATACCGCTCGGAAAGAAAAAGATTTTGCAAAAAGTGACACTCTGCGCATAGAAATAGAACAAGCCGGTTTTGAAGTAACGGACACTCCCGAAGGAACTAAAATCACAAAAAAATAAAACCTCGTTACTAAAAAAAACGGCATATGCCGTTTTTTTTAGTAACTACAATAGAAATAGATTATTTCTTTTTATCATTCACTTGAGCAGCGACTTCATCGGCATCCTTGAAAGCACCTTTGAAATGCTTGATTGCATCAACAATACTTTTTGCTAATTCTGGTATTTTTTTGGAACCAAAAAGTAGGATGAGTACAACCGCGATGATAATAATTTCTTTTGTCCCTATATCAAACATATTTTTATTTTTTAGAATTAATAAATATTGTCACCTCATATAATAACACGAGAGGTACAGTCATTACTATTAATGATATACCATCTGTCGGTGGGAGTAAAGCGACAAAAATAAATGCAACAGCGGTAAATGCCCTCCTTTTTTTACGCAATGCATCCGCAGTAATTATCCCCAACCGAACCAATATGGTTAAAAATAGAGGAAACTCAAATATGATACCGAGCAATGTTGATGTGAGAAACAATTGTGATAAAAATATACCAAGGTCCCAAATGTTTTGTACTCCCAAACTTGTATTAAGACTTGCTAACGCCCCAAGTGTAAAATACAGTATTGCCATACCGTACAAAAAACCAACAACAAACAGCAAAATCGCTACAGGGATAAGCAATATAAAAACTTTTTTCTCCCGTGATGTAAGTCCAGGAAATAGAAAAGAAAAAACATTGTACACAAACAGAGGAAACGTAACAAGCAATGCTGACATAAGACCGATATCAACCGCGACATCAGCCACTTGAAACGGTGATGTGGTGGCAATAACAACGTCTTTTATATCAAACAGACCAGTAAGTAACCTAAGAATATACGGTGATGAAAAAATACCAACAAAAAACACTCCCGCGAAAACGAGTGCAATACTGTACAATCTGCGACGAATATCCTCAAGATATGGTGCAAAATTATTTATCTTTTCAAGCATTCCATCCACAATAGTTTATTCTGACATAATAAATATATTTCCGGCTCCTCCACCAACAACAGCAGGAATTTCCGCACATAAAATTTTACCTCCTGTTTCAATTAACACATCATTTGGTACATATGCACCATTACCAGCAGGTATTTCCAGTATAAAATCCTGCCCATCACCTGCTTGTGCCAAAATATCAGTTGAAGCCATATTTATTGAGTGAGATTACTAATTTTTGAACTGGTTGCTACCACCTGTTCAACAACATCTGACACTTGTTTTAATTCCTCAATCACATTTTCAATTTTAGGAACAACCTCGTCAACGGTTGATGTCCCTGTATCAGAAGCCGGTGTAGTCGTCTCAAAAGAATTTATCTGT
Organism: Patescibacteria group bacterium; assembly: GCA_030917185.1. Classification (GTDB taxonomy): domain Bacteria; phylum Patescibacteriota; class Minisyncoccia; order Phycocordibacterales; family DATDWN01; genus JAUPVF01. Next base: position 2,727 of record JAUPVF010000056.1, on the reverse strand, counting down.
GGTGTCGTTGTGCTTGTATTGTCTTGCGGAAACTCATTTTGTATTATATTTGGCATCTCATCACTGGTTGTTGCTGGTATTTGAGTATCATTTTGAACATCTTGTGATGATTCAACTGTTTGAATATTTTTAACCATTTTATCAACAGCAATATCTCCTGTGCTTTTACCAAGCAAACTATTTGGGTCCATTTTAATTACCTCCTCCATTAATTCATCTTGGTCTGAGACACTGTATACTTGATCACCATATGCTATATATTTTGCCTCATATCGGAAAACTGGTTCTTCTGGAGAATGAAAAACTGCACAAGCAACAGTTGCACCGTCTTCATAATACCCAGTAGGATCACACACAACCATCCCTTCGTTATTAAAAAGTTTCTGTCCTTTTGTTAGATAAATCATATTTGTTATTAACTACTAAAAACAATTAAAACTACTGAGTCAGCACGGCCCTTACTTTTATATTATCACCAAGCGACAGTGGTGTATAGCGGATGTACGTTGTTTCATTTCCTTTATCTGTCGTGTTATACGCACCCCAAGAACTCCCGTCTGTTGATTTTTCCCAAACACCACCACTTCCTGTTGTATAATCATCAACAAGTAAATTTCCATTTATTGCATTATACAATCTGACTCTCAAAGTTGGTACCGTAGTTCCAAAACTGTTGGCAAATCTCCAAGCAAATTGTTTATTTACTGCACTTGATTTTGCTATTGATGGTTGATAGTGAGAATCCGTCACAGTAAGTTCATCATCATATACCACAGTCAAACTCATAATCCGTGCAGGAATAGAAGACAAACCAATTGTCACGAACTCAAACATAAATTGTATAAATCTAGAACTAGAAAGACCCGAAAGATCTCCGTCTCTCCCCACCAGAGTCCACTCACCTGTATTTAAGTCAATTCCTTTTGTCCTGAAGTAAATCCTCCAAGGTTCTGGGGATATGGAGAATTCACCGCTCCCCATTTTATTTTGATCCATCACAGCAACTCGCACAAACTTTGAACAGTCTGGCGTGTAGAGAGCGGGGGTAATCACTCGCTGGTTAGTATCTTTGGCTGTTGTCATATGTGCAGACAATGGTAAAGCATACATCTGAGACAGTGCTGCAGTAGTACCATGTTTGACTACATGAGCAATACCATTTTGACTCCACATTGTTGTTTGTTGTGACGAGGTACTAAAATGTGGGAAAGTTCCACTGTTTAGGTCAATAACATAAGACGCACCTCCTCCAACATTTACCCCAAGGTCAGTCAGTGTAATAGAGGTTATTGAAGCGAAAGAACCAACCGTATACCACGTACTAATCTGAGTTGGATCGGTGGAGCCGAATCCAATTCTAAAACCAACCATTGCCACAGTGAAAAAAGTGCGTACCCCTGTCACAACGCCACTTGCCACAGTAACCGTACCAGAACTTATATATGCCCCGCCAAGTGCCCACGCCTGATCTTGCTGTTTTTCATCAGCTCCCCAGATATGATCAAAAGGGTCACCTGCAACATTTGGATATCTAGTAACATAATTTCTTAACGCATTGGTCCCTGTAGAAAGAACAATCAACCTGTCCATATTATCGGCTATCTCAACCACGTTTAAGGCACTGGTAAGTGGAAATGACTGCACCCCGCCTGTTGGAATTTCTGGTCGATTATCAGAAATCCAATCAAGATTTCCTGCGTAAATTTTTGATAACGCAGCTCGATAAATACGAGTGGTTGTAACAAAATATAGGGACTCTTCGCTATTCCCAGGTCCATGTTGGAGTGTTCCCGTACGACCATTATTTATTGGAGAAATAGTACCAGTTACCAGTTGAGTAGCGGTAGATATGACATCTGCCGAATCAATAATGTAAGAAGTTCCGGCTATCTGATTTACCGTAAGATCGTTCAAAGTTATAGATGTGCTTGAAGAAAACGAAGCAATAGTATACCACGAGGTAATCAAGGATTGACTGGTTGAGCCAAAACCAATTTTCATACCAACCATGGAATTGGTAAATGTAGTACCGTTACCTGTAACAACTCCACTTGCAACAGTCACATCACCAACAATATAAGATGCGACAGACATTGTCATTTTTCCAGAACTAATCGCGCCAGATGCACGGAGGTTGTAACGAAATACTTTTACAATAGAAGCAGTCCCATCAATAACATACGCATAATGAAGTCCCTTGTTGATCTCGGGTTGGATAGCACAACCACAGGCAGAAATATTAGATACAATATTACCAGCAGTGCCAGCATCAGCAAGCCAATAAACAGCTTTTATATCATCAGTTGAAGTCGCCACAGGGATAGTTGTGGCGGCTGTACTAATCTTAACAAAATCAGAATAATTTATTCCCTTTACCAAAAATAACCCTCCGTTAGTAGGAGTTGTTGCTTGAGTAACAGTTAGTACAAATCTCAATTCTTCTATTACATACGGACCTGCAGTTACAGTACCGGCTGAAGTTGCTATTGTGATTCCTGTTTCCCCTCCAATAGATGAAATGACATACCAATTTGTGATTTGTGTCGGGTCAGTAGAACCAAAACCGATACGGGCACCAACTGCAATGTTTTCAGAAATCCATTTTGTATTAATACCTGTTACAGTGGTAGTTGAAGCAGAAGCAGTGCCGGTGGTATGTAAATACCTTAACGCCCTAAAACCTCTAATGGTGTTTGCATTTGCAGTACTCAGTAATGTAATAATTAT
>JAUPVF010000055.1 GCA_030917185.1 Patescibacteria group bacterium | reverse complement strand
GGCGGGAAGTATGTATTTCCCATTTATTACAGGTAAAGGTTTTACGTTTAGAATCATTGTTGAAATTATTTTTGGTTTATATGTCTGGCTTGCATGTATTGCTCCGGAATACCGTCCAAAAATGTCTTGGGTTACTAAAGCTGTTGGGTTATTTGCACTGGCAACTCTTGTTGCAGATTTATTTGGTGCAAACGTATATAAAAGTTTATGGAGTAATTATGAACGTATGGAAGGGTTCGTGCTTATTGCACATCTCGTACTCTACTATATTACTGCTTCGTCCGTTTTGACTCGACAGTGGTGGAATCGTTTTTTGAACACATCAATTGTTGCCAGTGTCATCATGTCGCTGTACGGTATCATGCAAATTTCTGGCAAGTTAACAATCAATCAAGGGGGGGTACGTGTGGATGGTACGTTTGGAAACGCGTCATATCTTGCTATCTATCTTGTCTTTCATATTTTCCTTTGCTTGTATTTTTGGGCAGAGAGAAATCAGGTCAATTGGAAGAAATGGACATATGGTTTGATTGCTGTGCTTGAGTTAGTGATTTTATATTACACTGCTACCCGAGGTGCTATTCTCGGTTTACTTGGTGGGTTGGTATTAACTGCAATTATTCTTGCTATAAAAGAAAAAGAAGATCTCCATATGAGAAAAATCGCATACGGAACATTAGCGGTATTGGTTCTCGGTACGCTGGGTTTCTTTGCTATTCGTAACACTTCCTTTGTCCAAAAGAGTCCAGTACTTGCTCGGTTTGCGACATTGAGTCCTGCCGAGATAAAAACCCAAGGGAGGTATTTTGTGTGGCCTATGGCAATGAAAGGTTTTCTTGAAAAACCAATTTTAGGTTGGGGTCAGGAAAATTTTAATTTTGTGTTTAACAAAAACTATGATCCGCGAATGTACGCACAGGAACAATGGTTTGACCGGACACACAATGTAGTGCTTGATTGGCTTATTGCCGGTGGACTTGTTGGTTTCTTGTCATATGCAAGTCTGTATGTGGTTTTGTTGTATTTCATATGGAAAAAACGAGAGAATGATGAATTGTCTCTTGCACAAAAAAGTTTACTCACCGGAATGATTGGTGCATACATTTTCCATAATATGTTTGTGTTTGATAACTTAATCAGTTACATACTATTCTTCTCGGTGCTCGGCTATGTTCATACGGTTCGACGGACTAACACTCCACAAGTCGGAGGTGTGTATCCAAAAACATTTTCTGAAGTAACTAATATGTACGTTATCGGTCCAATTGTTGCGATTGCTGTTGTGGGTGCGGTGTATTTTGTTAATGTGCCTGCTATAGAGGCAAACACAACATTGATTACGGCCTTAAGTCAGCAACAACAGGCAGGGGGTATAGAAAAAAATCTCACATTATTCAAACAAGCATTTGGGTATAATTCGTTTGGTTCATCAGAAATTCTAGAGCAGTTGTTCCAATTATCAGCTCAGGTGGTTTCGTCACCACAGGTTCCGCAGACAGTTAAGCAAGAGTTCTATACATTGACTAGAGAGAAAATAGAGCAAAAGATTCTTCAGACACCAAATGATGCACGATACCGTGTGTTTGCTGGTAGCTTCTACAATCGTGCAGGTAGCATAGATCCAACTAACTATGATTTGGCGATTAATGAATTAACTAAAGCACTTGAATTATCTCCAAAAAAACAATCAATTTATTTTGAGCTTGGTGCAACATATATCAGTAAAGGGAATACCGCTAAAGCACTTGAATTATTCAAGCAAGCATATGATTTGGAGCCAGCGTCTACAGAATCAAAAATAATTTATGCAGTTGGGGGCGTGTATGCTAAAAATAGTGATATTGTGAAAGCCATGTTTTCTCAGATTGACCCTTCAGTTATTATTTCTGATAACCGGTTTCTCAATGCGTATGCATCTATCCGTGATATTCAAAGTGTGATTACAATACTTAATGCTCGTATTGCAAAAGATCCAACAAATCTGCAGTATAAATTATCGCTTGCTTCTGCATATGCAGAAATAGGTCAAAAACAGACTGCAGTAGAAATTTTGAGAGATATTATTAAGCAAGAGCCAAGTTTCAAAGAACAAGGAGAAATGTATATTAAACAACTTGGTTATTAAAAAAAGAGTCCTCTTGCGTATTGATGTATTGTGTAGTATGATAGTTACGTGGGTGTTGATACAGGATTGCTTTTTGCAGTAATGTAATGAACATCAACAACGAATGTCTCACAAAAACCGCTTCGGCGGTTTTTGTGTTTATTGTGGTGTTGGTGTTTTGACTGCGGAAACATATTGCTTTTTTTATATGTGCAGGTATCATAGAGATAGGGTATCGTGTTGAGACACATCGGCGGATCACACTCACAAAAATTGACATTTGTTGGAGGTTCGTCTCCGTCGAGTTGTGTCAATACGATAACTTTTATCAAAAAATAAAAACCATCATTGAATCTGCAATGATGGTTTTTATTTTTTTATGTGATAGATAATTTGTAAGATTAAAAATATGATTTCAAATTGTTATAAAAATATATACCAACAAAATAAATTAAAAAAATTTTATAAAAAATTTTTTTATAAAAAAAGTTATCCACACTTTTATGTGAAAAAAAATTGTATTTATTTTTTTTATGTACGATAATTATTGCAGGTCGGAACAATGAAAAATAATTTTCATTGCGAACTTTAAAAATAATTTTTTCTGTGAATTGCTTGTTACAAAGTAATTCATCACAAAAATATCATGGCAGCAAAAAAGAAAGCAACAAAGAAAGTAGCAAAGAAGAAAGCTACAAAGAAGCGAGCATAATTTCGCGCTACTTTTAAAAACCAACACAGGTTCAAAACCCCGCATCATGCGGGGTTTTGTTTTCATTATAGTGTTTTTTGTGTTAGAATGGGGTCCATTATGACATCAGTTTTAAGCAGTATTTTTGGTACAGAGACATCAAAGGCATTGAAACGGATTAAGCCGATGGTTGCTCAAATAAACGCTCTAGAAAGCGGTATTTCTGCTTTGTCAGATGATGCCTTAAAAAATAAAACAGTTGAATTCAAATCACGCCTAACGAGTGGGGAATCGCTAGATGATTTATTGCCCGAAGCGTTTGCTGTTGTGCGTGAGGTATCCAAACGAACGCTTGGTCAGCGTCATTTTGATGTGCAATTAATTGGAGGGATTGTTTTACATGAGGGTTCTATCCCAGAGATGCGTACAGGAGAAGGGAAGACATTAGTGGCTACATTGCCTGCATACCTCAACGCGCTTACGGGTAATGGAGTTCATATTGTCACAGTAAATGATTATCTCTCACGCCGTGATGCTGTTTGGATGGGTCAGATTTATTCTTTTCTTGGTATATCAGTTGGCATCATTAATCATGAAGAATCATTTATATATGATCCGCTTCATCGTGAGTTAGATTCTGAGCGTGACTCAGTTGGTTCGTTCAAGGTTGTGAATGAATTTTTACGACCAGTTACGCGACGTGAGGCGTATCATGCAGATATCACCTATGGTACCAATAATGAGTTCGGGTTTGACTATTTGCGTGACAACATTGAATATGAGGAGTCACGTTTGCGTCAACGGGAGCATGCATATGCTATTGTGGATGAAATTGACTCCATTTTAATTGATGAAGCCCGTACACCGCTTATTATTTCTGCTCCCACATCAGATTCAGATGATCTATATACACGATTTGCCGGTATTGCTAAGAAATTAGAGAAAGGTGAGCACTATACTGTAGATGAAAAGTTCAAGTCTATCGCATTAACTGATGCAGGTATCAGTCGTGCAGAGGAGTTGCTTGGTGTTGATAATATCTACACAGAAAAAGGTAT
>JAUPVF010000054.1 GCA_030917185.1 Patescibacteria group bacterium | reverse complement strand
TTTGTTTCTGTTTGTTTAGACATATTTTTTTAGTATCTGAAAATCATTGAGTAATGTTTCTTTATTAGAACCGTTATACAGTGCAACCGCAGGGTGGTACAACGGTACAATAACAATATCTCCATAACTAGCCGTGGCTGTAAATTCCCGACCATGCATGTTGCTGATAGAGTCTAACACATCCCAAAGATTAAACATATTCATAACATAATCCATGGAAAACCTACCGAGTGTAGCGATAACTTTTGGTTCAATAATTTCAATTTGTCGATCCAAAAAAGGTGCGTAAAGACGAATCTCCTCCGGACTCGGGTCGCGATTGTCTTGCGGTCTGTCTTTTACAATGTTTGTAATATATACATCCTCACGTTTCAAACCAATAGAAGCAATCATTTCGTCTAACAATTTCCCAGACCTCCCACAAAACGGCCGAGCAGTTTCTGCTTCATTTTTCCCTGGTGCTTCCCCAATAAACATAATACTTGCCAAGTGACTCCCCTCACCCACCACAGGAAAATATTTATTTTCTGTCCTGTACTTGTGCAAAGGAGACTCTGTGAAATTGAGAAGTTCATCTCGAATCTCTTTCATTTTTTCATATCGTTCATCCTTTGAAAGTGGCATGATCTTATAATCAAAATTTATTGAATTAAATCAAAATTACCATTCAACACAATTGGCTTCATCCCAAGAATTTCTTGTTTGTATGAAAGTTCAGACGATACCTCATTCAGAATATAGATAGGTTTTTTGTGATAAAAAGTCAAGCCAATTTCAATCAAAGTATTTCCTCCTACATATCCTTTTATTCCCTTTTTTTCTGGATTAACAATAAGCACCGCATCTGACCATTCTATTTTTTTGAAATGATCATTAATCGCACCTTCCTTCATGTTCCAAATTTTATGGTCAGGAGGAAATGCATCCATTCCACCATTTTCTTCTATAAATTTTCCAAAATAAACTTTTCTTCCTCCTCCCATTTCTTTTGGAACTTCCAAGGCCAATTGGGGCAACATTACCTCATGATTTAACTGCTCTAGAATTTTTTTTGCTTTTTCCATCTCATCATAAAAAGCAATACTCCCACAAATCGTAATTTTCATTGTTGTATGTATTTATCCTTATTAAATAATTGAGTTAGAGCGATAAGAATTGCCTGAGACAACAATTCTTCACGTTTAACTATGTCGCCAGAAAAATATTTAATTGGATCTTTATCAGTATCACCAGACAACCGTTGCGTAATATGACCAAATTCAGTATTTTTTTCTTTAATTTCCTTGATAATCCAATCGGGAACAAAATACCCAGCACTGTAAGACACAAATTCTTCCCCATCCTCAGTGGATGCAATAACACATGCAATATCAAAATATTTTCCACTAACCTCAACCAATCCACTTTCTATCGCAATCGCAATATCAGGGTGCACTGCTGATATAACGCCAAGCACCCTGTTTCTTGCACCCTTTATCATTTCATCAAATCCAAAAGGTTGATTATGAACACCAGAGTCTGTTTTTACAGATAGTATTTCAGTCTCCCTGCCAAACTTGCTGAGGGCATTTTTTAATGCCCGAATCTTCAATTCACTTGTTGTACCAATGCCGATTTTCATATATTTATGATTATTTTTTATTTCTATTCACCCACCATGGGCTTGTTTTATCAAACCACCAGTCATTAGAATCCAGACTCATGACTGCCTTGGCAATTTCTTGGGCTGGTTTGGTTTTCAATCGTGCGATAGCGGGTTTAATCCATTCAAGTGCCCGAGTATTTCCGGTATCAACCTCCTCTTTCAACGCCAAAATCCACTCCAAGTTATCTGCATCTTTTACAATATGTGATTCTTTTGACTCTCGTGCTTCATATTCAGTAATTAAACTAAACATATGGTCACCAAATGGTATGGAATCCGTGATATCTTTGTGCGCTTCACTTTCTTTTCGCTCCACATATTTTTGATGAACATAATTTAAGTCAGAGATACGAGTTTCAGAAATATCATGCAACAAACACATTTGTAGTACACGTGATATGTCTACTTGCCCATCCATGAGAGCCAACATGTAAGCGATATAACACGCACGGTTTATATGTTCAGCCACCGTCTGATCACCAGTACCTAAAAAATGAAAACCACTTCGTGGAGTGCGCGCTAAAATACCGACTTCAAACAAAAAATTAGCCACAGATTTATATTGAGTATTATCTGTGCCTTTTTTTGATTGTTTCTTTTTCATGTTACAAGTTTTCTATTTCAGTAATAACACCGGCAACTTCTTCTCTATTCATACCGATTCCTGTTAATAAGTCTGTGTTTTCTTTCAATGTTTTACAGAGCACAATACCTTGATCCAATAATGCTTTTTTCTCGCGACCACCGAGATTGGTGAGACATGTGAGCGGATGAAGTTTTGCTTCCAATATCATATCGTGCAAACTCCCATGTACCGGATAGTTCCATCCAATCATCACAAAACGATTACCCTGATGTGAGCCGTATTCAATTGCGGTACTTGTAAATTTTGTATTTGTCACCAACCATCCCTCATCTAGTTTTCTTTCTTTGCCACCATAGTTGAATGTTTGGGTGCTCAAATCATCAAACCGCTCTTTGACGTAGAGAACGATTTTAAGATCTGATTTAACACCCAATTGATTATGGAATTTGGCTTCAACCATGATCAGTTTTTCGTCATTCCATGCAACAACATCAATTTCATGTTCAACATACTGACCTTTAACTGTCTGTCCCGTCAAAGTTTCAAATCCTTTATACTTAAAAACCTCTGCGACATAATCTTCAAACGGAAACCCCGACGGACCAAGTTCCATGATTGCCCGTTTCAATGAATATTTCAAAGCGACAGGATGTACATCGGTATGAAGTAACTCAAATGCCCGTGTATAAATATCGTGCGTAGACATACCATCAGTTAACCCGTCTGTAATAGTACTAACAATACCTTGGACTGTTGTGGAATTTGCGCCCGCACGTTTTAACGAATACTCTAACTTTTTAATATCAAACGCTTCACGAGTACCGTCTGACTTGACGATATATATTGGTTCAGTTTGCATGTATGCATTATCGCATACCTATTATATTCGGCAAATTATAAGACTTTTTCTATGATTCCCCCACCAAGACAGTGTGTGCCGTCGTATAATACTGCAGATTGTCCAACCGCAATACCATTTTGAGGAGTGTGAAATACGATGTGATACCCATCATCTTGTTGAGTAAGCATACAGGTTTGTTTTTCCTGACGATATCTAATCCGAGCAGATGTAACATACGGTAAAGCCGGTTCAGCACCAATAAAATGTAAATGAGGTACAACAATTTCAGTAATTGAAAAAACTTTTTCTGGCTCAGATTTTTTTTCAGCAACTGTAATGGTATTTTTTTCTATATCCTTTGCGATAACAAAATACCGTCCATCGTGTGGAGTTTTTTTTGTAATCGTAAAGCCGTGTCGTTCACCAATAGTAGAGAAGATTGCTCCATTATGGGTACCGATAACCTCACCGTTTGTATTCAATACATCCCCTTTTTTGCTTTCAATATAGTGAGATAAAAATTCTTTCATATCTAACTCACCCAAAAAACAAACACCCTGACTATCTTTTTTGGTGGCAGTTGGCAAACCAAATTCCTCCGCACACTTTCTCACCTGAGGTTTAGTCATATCACCAACTGGAAATAGTACATGTGACAACTGTTCTTGATTTAATGTATACAAAAAATATGACTGATCTTTATTGTCATCAACTGATTCATGTAATTGAAACGGCTCAGAGTTCTTTTTCGGGGAAAATTTTGTCGGAAACAGAATATTCGCCTGCTGGCGAATTTCTTCGCGCTCGGACCGACGTCCTGCGCGATGTTCCGCCAAAACATTCCCACTCAACGAACTCTGATTTTTCACAACAGCATAATGTCCGGTGGCAATATAGTCCGCACCCATTTCCAATGCTTTTTTAAGAAACACACCAAATTTCACATATTTATTACAAAATATGTCAGGGTTAGGTGTGCGACCCATTTTATATTCATTGATCATGTAGTCAGCAACTTCTTTTTTATATTCCGCTTCACAATCAAGTGTCAGAAATGGCACACCAAGTGTTGCACATACGCGCATGGCACTTCGTCTCTCTTCTCGCCAATCACACGGGAGAAAATCAGGGTGCCAAACCTTCAAAAATACCCCGGTAACATCGTATCCTTGTTTCTGTAGCAAAGCCAAAGCAACGGAACTATCTACTCCGCCCGAAACCCCCACAAAAACCTTTGGCTTTTTCATAATATCCTTATTTTACAACATAAAATTAATAATTGCAAATATATAGTTGACAAAAAATTTAATATATGATAATATTATAGCAGATATGGGAATGACTCCCGGCTAGGTAAATTTCCATGTTTTGAGGGTTAGTCCCCTCAGATACATGGCAGATCTTTCTTTTACCGAATAGTTTTCCTTCTGCTGATAACGAAGGAAGAACTGTTCCAAAAATCTGACGGTCATCCCCGCCAGAAGCAGGAGCCCACTTCCGGGTGTTTGGCTCCCAAGATCGGGTGGGAATGGTGCAGGTTATACCTCCTTCTAACGTGGCTAGATTTCCTAGGTTTTCAAATGATAGGATTTCCTGAAACGAAAGGATAGGAGAGGGCCTTCACCATCCCCCACCGCACACCGCACCGAAGCACAACGCTTCGGTGTTTTTAGTATAAGACAAAGCCCATGTGCCAAATAACAACATGGGCTATACTTTTCCGTTTCAAGATTCACTGGGCGATAATCATGGTGTAGACCCGACCCTCCTTCCTATCAACAGGAAAAAAGGAATCCTGGTATTTTTCCACAATCAACTCAAGCGTGATTGTGGGAGTACCCACCACCCTTTTTGAGATGTAAACTCGAACGCTCGTTTCTTTATCAACTTGAGACCCCGTCCTGAACGGAAAAAAGAAAAACTTCTTCTTTTTCTCCATTCCTCTTTTTGTTTTTCGTGCATATGATTTTGCAAAAGCCAAAACCCTTGCACATTGATCCTTCCCTAGACGAGAAGACTCAAACACCTCATCTCCTATAAAGAATTCCCCTACAAATTCATGGGTCATGACAAACCTCCACCTAAACTTATACACCAAATCTATCAATTAGTCAATATTTACAAATACTTTGCTTTGTTTCGTTTATGTTCCTCAAATGTTTTAGCGTAATAGATATTACCTTGTTTATCAGTCAAAAAATAAAGGTACGCTGTCGGTACAGGATTGATTGCTGCCAAAATAGCATCTTTGCCCGGATTATTAATCGGTCCTGGAGGTAATCCCTTGTATTTATATGTATTATAAGGTGAATCAATCGCCAAATCTTTCTTGGTTAATGTGTATGTATTTTTGCCATTAATGTATGTAAAAGTCGAATCCACTTGCAACGGAATACCGAGTGACAGACGTGACCATAAAATCCCCGCAACAACAGGGCGATCTTTTGGCAATGCCTCCCCTTCCAGAATTGATGCCATAGTTAATATGTCACGTAATGATTTCCCTGACTGAGCAATCTCGGGCATGTTTTTAATCTGTTGGTTAAAGTTATTTTTCATTGTATCAACCACCACTTGTGGAGTTACTGTTGGTGAGAAAAAATATGTGTCTGGAAATAAATATCCTTCGTCTTTTTTAGCCAGTGTGGCAAATGTGTTAGCATCAAAACCTTTTATATTTTTACCGAGGTAGTCAGCAATCTGTATACTACTCCACCCTTCGGGAATTGTTACTTTTATAAAATCAATCCCAAATTTTCCCCGAGCAAACCGATACGCCAACGAGAATGCCCCCTCGGGTTTTTTCAACAAATAATCACCTGCAATAACTCGTTTTTCTCCCCCAAACATAATAACGAGCGAGCGGAATATAAACCCTGATCGTATAACCCCCTGTGATTGAAGGTTTGATGTGATGGTTTGTAATGATTCACCTGGTGTAATAGTCACCGTGCTACCAATAGGAAAACGTGCCGGTACAACAGAAAACGATACATATAGAAAAACTGAAACAAAAATAACTACGCAAACAGTCACAATACTTCTCGGGCATGTTTTTAGTACCACAAGAAAATCGTGCGCTCTTGTGTACCAAGGTTTTTGTTGTTGAAGTTGTGTCTCTGGTTCCATACAATGATATTAAATCGGCAAATTTGATGGGGCGTCTGATTTTTTGGAACCAATACGAGAAAAGGCAGGAGTTGTAGATACTCCACCAGGAAAATGGTATAGGGTTGCCAACTCTTCGGTGTTTAATACCATATGAGGACTTTTGAATGGTGGGAAAAAATACGCACGACGTTTATATGCATCCAGTAGGTGTTGTTTTTCTGCATCAATTGTTTTCTTTGGTCTGTCTTTCCATTTCAGAAAGATGTTGCCGTATTTTGGAGCAGATCCTCGCGCTGGTTTAAACCCATTCAGCGGTGAATTAAAATGCATAATCCCGCCAACCACACCGCCGACATTTCCCATATTAAATACCTCTTTTGGTGCGATATAAACAACACGAATACCAACATCAAAACCATTTTTAGAAACACTCCTTTCTAGTGCCTTGATTTTTTCCGTTTCTCCATCAGTCAAATACCGACCAGTGCCAGGGATTAATTTCCCCTCTTTATCTTTTTCCCCTTTTGCTTCAGTGATAATATCTTTAATCGCTCCTGTCGCGCCTTTTTTCCATTTCAAATCAACTTTTTCCCCAGTTACCTGATCAATGTCTTCTTTAACATGAGCCCGAGCAATAATCTGAATCCAGACCTGTTGACCACGAGAAAGAGAACCAAGAAAATCAATAAGCGGAGTCATTGGATCAATTTTGTATTCTTCTTTAGGATCTTTATCCATACCATAATCAATGTATGTTTTAATCGGAAAATAATCTTTTTCAGTCAAATCAAACTCACTTGCCCACATGCCAGTTGTTTCTGGGTCATATGATACGGGCAATGTGTAATCGGGAACTTCATATATTTCAATACCTGGATACTGCGAATACAGGTTTGCTTCAATTTTGCTTTTATCACCCTTTTGCGTCCATATGAAAAAATGAATCTCTCCATCAATAGATACTAACTCCAATGAAAACCACGAACGTACCGAACCTTTCCAGTATTTTTCATACCAATTGCTTTCACCAAGAGTACTGTACAAAGACGAAATAAAAAACTCTGCTGCCCGTGGAGACTTAAATATCTCACGAGGTAATTTAATCTCTAGCACTATATATGTTTTTGCTGCTAAAAATTGCGTCCGGCGGTACGTCACCCACACATCCCACAAAACGATACCGAGCAACACAGGAAGCCATATAAATGCCGTCTGATACAACAGCGTAAACACAAATATGAATGTCTCATTATTGTAGGCCTCTGTGATAGGTTCAAACATATACATAGTATATCAAATCAATCAATCAAAATCCAAACAAAAACTCCCTATACGGGAGTTTTTGTTTTATGCAATCGCATACTTGCCGTCTTTTTGTTTTTTGAAAAATTTTGGGTTCTGAAGGTTAACCATAATAGTATTTTCTTTGACGTATCGCTCCTTCAAAACTTTTTTAACAATATCTTCTTTTGTCAGTGGGCCATTTTTCTCTATAATTCCACGAATGACGTCTTTGACAACTCCTGACATATATCCCCATTCTGCCAAAGCATACAAACCTCGTCCAACCAACACAAATCGTGGATCTTTAATCAACTCGTTATGTGTTGTAGCAACATGTGCTTTTTTCTTGAATAATTCAGTAATTGATTTAGCAACTTCACGGAAATGGATTGGGGAACCGTGTCGGCGAATAACCAAAAACGCATAATCTCGCATACCTTTTGCATTAATGTTTGGAGAGTCTGCCTTACCCCATTCACCTAATGGATTTTTATCAATCAATTTAGACAACGCGAGCCATCGTTTTGCGATTTCCTCATTTTTATATTTATCTGACACATCTTTCAAATGTTCCAGAAACTTCTCTACCATGTCTGATTCTAGTAGGATCTGGTCATCAGACAATGTGCTGTACAATTTTCGAAGGGATTCGTGAATCTTTTTTGACAACTCTTTATCAACATGCCATCGATGTTTGAACTCAACATCTTCTTTTTCTTTTGTAAATGCTTCACCAACCACCAATAGAAAGTGAATGTGGTTCTGAGTCGCTCTGTCTTTTGCGAAAAAGTTTAGCAATTCTTCCTCAGACACAATAGAACCAAGAGAAGTTACGATAGCATGCAATTCGTCAAATACGGCTTTCTCTTTTGCATATTCTTTTGATTTGCGAACATTGGCAATAGAGTAGTTTTCAATTTGTCGAACTCGTTCTCGGGTAATTTTATATTTTTTACCGATTGCCTCTAATGTCTGTCGTTTTGGGTCACTGCCGAGGCCATATCGGCCGGTGACGACGTCCTGTGCACGAGAAGAAAGCACGGAAAGCAATCGCTTCGTGACTTGTTTTGGTTTGAATGTGATTGGTGTTTTTTCGCTCATAAATTTATTTCATTCACGTTAATAACCCTTTTAAGTGATTAAAGATACAACGAATGTTCCTCTATTTCTATCATTAATACAGATTTAAGTCAAGATTGACGAAAACTCTAGGCAATCACGATATTAATCAGTTTATTAGGTACAAAAATAACCTTTACCACCTGTTTACCTACAAGCCACTTATCCACATCCCCCAGTTTCAGCGCCTGTTCCATGACACTGTTTTCTGTAGCATCAACTGGTATCATCAATTCTGCTCTAATTTTTCCATTGATTTGAATACCGATCCGAACCTCCTTTTCTATCATTTTCTTTTTATCTGCATGTGGCCATTTTTCTGTCATAACTGCAGTTTTATGCCCCAATGTGTGCCACAATTCTTCTGTGATATGTGGTGCAAATGGAGCAAGTATTTGTATGAATAATTCAAAATCTTTTTTCTCTATTGCCTCCATTTTTTCCATTTCGTTTAACAAAATCATCATACTTGAAATAGCAGTATTGAAACTCATACTTTCGATATCATCCCCAACCTTTTTGATGGTTTTATGCAAACTTGTCTCAAATTTTTTATACTCCCCAACATTGGAAACAGTTTTTGACACCACTTTATTTTGTAATTTCCAAAAACGCTCCAAAAAACGACGAACACCGATAATATTTTCCTCACCCCACGGGATCGCCTGATCAAATGGCCCCATAAACATTTCGTACATACGCAAAGTATCAGCACCATATGTAGATACAATACTGTCTGGATTGATCACATTTCCTTTTGATTTGGACATTTTTTCTCCTCCTTTTGCCAATATCATGCCATGTGATGTACGTTTTTTGTATGGTTCAGATACTGGCACAACACCAATATCGTACAAAAATTTATTCCAAAACCGAGAATAAAGCAGGTGCAACGTTGTGTGTTCCATTCCGCCGTTGTACCAGTCAACTTGCATCCATTTTTTTAATTTTTTTATATCAGCAAATTTTTTGTTGTTTTTGGGGTCAATATATCTCAAAAAATACCACGAAGAACCCGCCCAGTTTGGCATAGTGTCAGTTTCTCGTTTTGCCTTACCTCTACATTGTGGGCATTTTGTATTAACCCATTTTGAGATACTTGCAAGAGGAGACTCCC
>JAUPVF010000053.1 GCA_030917185.1 Patescibacteria group bacterium | reverse complement strand
TGTGCTCGATTGTCTTGAAAGAGACAAATGAAACAATTGGCATTATCGGCTTACACCGGATTGATTGGATTAATCGGGTGGCCACAACTGGCGCCTTCATTGGCAGAGAAGAGTTGTTGGGAAAAGGTTTGGGCACCGAAGCTAAAATGCTTTGGCTCAAGCACGCTTTCCTGACACTGAATCTCCGCCAGATTCACTCCAGCGTACATGTGTTCAATGAGCGCAGCATCAGGTATTCACTCAAGTGTGGGTACAAGATAATCGGCAGATTCCCGGAATACACTTTCCGTGATGGCCAGTTTTACGATCGAGTCTTCCTCATGGTCACCCGCGAAATGTGGGAGCCATTGTGGGAGGAGTTTGAACAGAAAATGAAAGGAGAGACAGAATGACACAATCAGAGGAGAGGAAAAATCCTCTACTGTATCTATTTTCCAAAACCTGGCACTACTCGGATGGCAATCGTCATAACATAGTCAAGTACTGGGTGATGTTTGTTATTGCGGAGACAGTTGATCTGTGCATGCCATTGCTTTGGGCTAGGATGATCGATGTTGTTGCTAGGCAAGGCGTGAACCATGAGAGTATGAGGAGTTTGATTTTCATATTGTCACTGGTTCTGGTCAGGACGATTTTCGTTTGGTCATTACATGGGCCAGCGCGAATCATCGAACAAATTAATTCATTCAAGGCCCGAGTTAACTACCGACGGTATTTGACCAAAGGGGTTCTTTCGCTCCCACTTGAGTGGCATGTGGATCATCATAGTGGCGACACAATAGATAAAATCAATAAAGGTGTAAATGCGTTGGGCGACTTCTCTGAAGATTCGTTCATTATCATCTACTGCTTTGTACGTTTTGTTGTTTCATTTGTGATGCTCTCCGTTTTCTTTCCGCAGTCAGTGTTCGTGGTGGTACCGCTCATGTTTGTGAGCGCACTTATTACCATGCGCTTTGACCGGAAATTGATTCCCAAGTATCGCGAACTCAGTCGGAATGAAAACCATGTTTCCGAAAGTATTACTGACGCGATCACTAACATTTCAACTGTGATTATTTTGCGAGTTGAGAGGTTAGTCTTTGGCGCCATAATGCACAAGGTAGAAAAACCATTTGAACTTTTCAAAGAAACCATCAGACTCAACGAGTGGAAGTGGTTTATAACCAGTGTTATGTGCAACACAATGCTGGTTTTGGTTCTGGCACTTTTCTTCTTGATAAATTTCGGCAAACCGGCTGGTGTGCTAGTCGCTAGTCTCTATGTGCTTATCCGTTATCTCAATGAAATTGGGGACTTGTTCTTTCAGTTTTGTTCAAGGTACGGAGACATAGTCAAAAGGCGGACACGTATCGGCAACGCCGAGGAACTCTCACAAGATTTCGTAGAGGGGAATTTTTCAAATCACCTTCTACCGAAAGATTGGCGTATGCTCAATGTTTCAAACCTGTCATTCTCGTATTACGGTGATGCTAGTGATCAACTCCATCTCGATGAAGTATCACTATCATTTCGTAGAGGTGAGAAAGTTGCTTTCATTGGCAAAAGGGGTAGTGGCAAAACCACGTTCCTGAAGCTCATGAGGGGACTGTACAGCCCGTGCGAACTGGAACTGTCCGTTGACGGCGAGAAAATCGCGAACGGGTTTGATGGTATAAGCCAGGCTATCACACTGGTCCAACAGGATCCGGAACTTTTCGCTCAGACCATTGAAAAAAATGTCACCATGGGCGCGGAGTACGAACGGGATTTTGTCACGCGATTCACCGACATGGCTTGCTTTACAGAGGTGGTAGAAGCTTTCCCTGATAAAAAGGGAGTGGAGGACAAGTTCCAATACTCCATCAAGGAAAAAGGCATAAACCTCTCTGGTGGACAGAGACAATGTCTCGCTCTATCACGTGGGCTTCTGGCCTGCGCAGAGAAAGACATTGTTCTCTTGGATGAACCAACATCCAGTCTGGACACCATCACTAGTATAACTGTCTATCGTAATATTCTTCGTGAATTTAACGATAAGACAGTAATATCTACAGTTCATCAGTTGGATCTGCTTCCATTGTTCGATCGCATCTGCGTTTTCGACAAGGGCAGGGTGGTCACTACTGGGACTATGGATGAGTTGCGCGCTTCGTGCGAACAGTTCGTCTCACTCCTGGAAGCTATGGAGAAAGCAAACAAAGGAGACTTTTCGGAGTCTCCCTGTGTCTGACTTGTGTGAATTTACCAAACTAAAACAGCGAGGTTTCCCCTCGCTGTTTTCTTTTTGTCTTTAGTTTGATTTATTTTTAATTACAAAACTTTGTCTATTATTCCGTATTTTTTGGCTTCGTCGGCATTCATGAAAAAGTCTCGGTCAACGTCTTTTTCTATTTGAGCAAGGGTTTTACCTGTATTTTTAGCGAGCATTTTGTTCAAGTTTTCTCGGGTTTTCAAAATATGTCGGGCAGATATTTCAATATCAGATGCTTGACCCTCAGCGCCTCCGAGTGGCTGGTGAATCATAACCTCGGCATTTGGCAAGATAAATCGTTTACCTTTTTCTCCGGCTGATAGGATAATTGCCGCGCCAGATGCCGCAATACCGACACACACTGTAGAAACATTATTTTTGATTTGATTCATTGTGTCTACTATTGCTAAAGTAGATGTGACAGATCCTCCTGGGGAATTTATATAAAGAGAAACATCTTTTTTGGGATCTTCTGCCTGGAGGAATAACAATTGTGCCACGACTAAGTTTGCCATGTGGTCATCAATTGGACCACCAAGGAAAATGATATTTTCGCGGAGTAGGCGAGAGTAAATGTCGTATGCTCGTTCACCAAATTGTGATTTTTCTATAACTGTTGGGATTAACATATAATATGTAGGTTAAATGGATATATTTTTGATTGTTTACGTGTTAACTATCAATATGAGTATAACAGAAAGACGATTTTTGTAAAATATGGTATTGTTTTTCATATGAGACTCCATCGATTTTTTGTTCATACTCCTATTACTAATGAAACATTTGATGTCGCAGACAAAGACCTTGTTCATCAGTGGAAACATGTGTTCCGCTACAATGTTGGTTCGCAGGTTGTATTGTTTGATGGCTCCGGTGTTGATTATTATTGCATGATCACATCATTGCGTAATCTGGGAGCAACAGTGCAGGTCATGAGGAAAGTTGAGAATAACCCAGGGTCAAGAAAAAACGTCTGGCTGTGCATGGCGATGATTAAAAAAGATAATTTTGAGTGGGTTGCACAGAAGGCGACAGAGTTGGGCGTGACTCATATTGTGCCGTTATTGTGTGAACACAGCGAGAAAAGAAAGTTGAACATGGACAGGATGCGAACGATTGCCATTGAAGCATCGGAACAGTCGGGCAGGGGAGATATTCCGGTGATCCATGATCCAGTCAAAATTGGTGATGTGTTGCAAAGTGGTATGTTGCCACAGGAAAAAGTTTTGTTTCATCCAGACGGTATTCCATTTGATCAATATAAACACGGAACTCTTGCATCATCAGTTGCGTTGTTTGTTGGACCAGAGGGAGGGTTTAGTGATAAAGAAATTGCTTTGTGCAAAATATATAACATGCCGGTGGTGACTTTGGGTAAACAAATTTTGCGTGCAGAGACAGCGGGAATTACTGTATCCGCACTTTTGCTTTTCTCTTAGTATTTCATCTCTTCCATATATTGTTTATAATTGAGTGAATGAAAAAAAGTTCCACAAAAAAACAAAAAACTTTTAATGTGTCGTATATTGTATTGCCTGTTTTGATTGGGGTTATATTTATTTCATATACATATAGTAAACACACCACTTCCGTTGTTGGCAGTGAGGTACAGTCACAGATATATTATCCAACCGTGTATTCAGATACTCATATTACTAAAAACGCTATTACTTCAAATTCACAATTTGAGAAGGTATATTTAGAAAACAACAACACGTTACTTTCAAATGTGGTTAGTTCTGTTAATAATCAGAACCTCACGATTAAAGCGGTAGAGGAAGAAAAGGGGACATGGTTGTGGACTGATACCTTGAAAATAACACCGGAATATAGGGACAGGATTATACAAGCGGCACAAAAAAACGGTATAAAAAACATTTATCTTTCTATTGATACGTATCTTGATATTTTTGTTATGCCCGATGGTCCAGAAAAAGACATGAGAAAAAAGGAGTTTGAAAATGTGTTGCGGTCGTTTATTACAGAGGCCAATAGAAATGATATTACCGTTGACGCGGAAGCGGGTTGGCGTAACTGGGCAGAAACAGATAATACATACAAGGCATTTGCTATTTTGGATTTCGTTAAAGATTTCAACAGTACATACGAACAGAAATTTCGTGGAGTCCAATATGATATTGAACCATATCTGTTGCCAGATTTTGAAACAAATAAAAAAAAGATTCTAAATAATTTTCTTGGACTTGCGGATGGTGTCATATCACAGATGAATGATACAGAGTTGGAATTATCTTTTGTTATTCCTGAGTTTTACGATGGTGTTGATGGCAGGACTCCCCGGTTGTTTTATGGATTCCGAACAACATATGCATTTGATCATTTGATTCGGATTTTGGATAAACGACCAAATAGCAAAATTATTGTGATGTCCTATCGTAATTTTACTGAAGGGATTGATGGGGCAATCAGTATTTCCAAAGACGAGATACAGCGAGCAAATAAATATAATACAAAAGTGATATTGGCGCAGGAGTTTGGAGATATAGATCCTGCAATTTATACCTTTCATAATACATCCCGAACATATTATAAACAGTACATACAAACTCTGGAGGACAGCTTCAACTCCGATAAAAGTTTTGGTGGTATTGCTCTACACTACATCAATGCATTTATGGAATTGAATTAAAAAAAGTGGCCCCTGCTGGAGCCACTTTTGTATTAATTAAGGAAAAATTGCTGGCGGAAACAATTTCTTGTTTCCAGCCCCGCGCCA
>JAUPVF010000052.1 GCA_030917185.1 Patescibacteria group bacterium | reverse complement strand
TTAATAAAGGTCGGTTCGAATACTGGATTCAAAGAATTAAAAACAGCATGATGCAGTACTCTATCCCTTACTGTAGCTTTGTGGATATGACGTAATTTTGGATCAGAAATAAAGAAACCAATGTATCCACCATGGATGTATGTCTTATCTTTCAGGTCTTTAGCTAGGGAAAAGATATTTTGTTCAAGATTCATTTCAAATTCCATAACATCAATTTTTGATCGTTTACCAGATTTGAATTGATCCCACGCTAAAAAGAGGTTCTCTGGAGAAATTAACTTATTAAAAATATTTTTATATACCATGAATGAAATTGATATACCGATTATAAAGAAGACTTCTGATTTTTATAAATTATTTCATGAATACCGTCGATTGATTCCTAAACAAGATCGCCACAGTATTTATGAAAAAGCTGAAAGAATAATTATAAACATTCTCGAATATTTTCTTGAGGCTGGTTACATTAAGGGAGCAGGGAAGGTGGTAATGTTAGAAAAAGCGAGTGTAAAGTTAAATGTTCTACGCTTTTTTATTCGTCTCATGAAAGAACTTAAATCTTTAGACAATAAAAAATATGTTGCTCTTCAAGAAATGATCGACGAAATCGGGCGAATGCTTGGCGGTTGGATTAAATCATCGAGTACGATGAGATAATGCAAAAGGCATCCTGCAAAGAATGCCCTTCACTAATAAAGAGAGACTTCGGAAGGAAAGCCGACGCGGAACCATAGTTCTCGTTGGCATTGCTGAGCCACTTCGTGTCGAACTTGACCTTGTCGTCGTTGAAGTTGAAGTACGGGGCCTTCGAGAAATCGCCATCGGCATCCGGATAATTGCTCGTGTCTGTCCATAACGCCAAAACTTGAAAATGGTTCTTGTTGGAAACAAGACACTCTCTCATTTTTGAATTTCATTTAGCAACACTTAGGAGTTTGCTTTAGACAAAAGCAAGCAGTATCTCTTTATCACGATTCTCTTTTAGAAACCTTGATCTCCAAAATTCTGATCGGTTGTCGTAAAGAAAAAGAGTTCGGCGACAGTTGTCCGTAGATAACTGTGCACAAGCCTAGACTCAGTATAATTTTATCAAATATAATGTAGTTTTCCTGTTTGACAATAGGTTATTTATGTGATACAATATACCCGAGAATTCTTTTAAAATATCAACTACTATGAGACGAGCTTTTTGTGGCTTAACGAGGCCTTAAAAAGCTCGTCTCATGAAGAGACAGTCGTGCCGAACGAATTCGGTAAACAAATACGAGATAACGCTATGGCGATTACTCAGCAGTCAAAAGCAACCGACGGCCAAGTTAAACAGATCAGCCGTTTTGGTTCCGATGCTATCGACAAGGTTCTTGTCGAGCTCGGTCTTGATAACCCAGGTGCACAACGTGTCATCGAACACGGTGATGAGTTCACACTGGCAATCCGCAATGCGGCGCTCGCTTCAATCAAAGATTTGTCGGTCTCCGACAAGTACAAGAACGAAGAAGTGAAGTCCAAGTATGGATACCTCTCTGGCTACAAACCAAAGAGTGTCGTGGAACAGCACAACATCTTGCAACAACTGTTCCCGAAGGTGATCGGCATCGTAGAAGAAAGCATCGCAGAGGGACAACTCCCAGCTGGTGCTGAAGGATGGTTCGTCATTCCCAAATGGCAGAACTTCGCTTCGACCTATGGTGAAGCTGTAGAAGTGGTACTCGATACGATCAAGCAGACTCGTGGTAAGTTCTACAACTACCTTGAGGGTCAGCTGGGATCCGAGTACTTGCGTCAATCGGCTCGCACCGAGAAACTGTTCCAACAGCTCTCCGAAGCTCAAGGCAACCCCGACCTTCTGGTCGTACCTGGGCAGTTCGGCCTCAATCACCGCGGACGTTCTGTTCGTCGAGTACGTGAGGTCTTCACTACAAGTGAGGTTGGTCTTGGTGCTTTCGCTGTTGGGATCATGATCCTGACGCATCCGGAACGTCTCCAGAACGTAGACGATCTGTGGATCGATTGTGCTGGAGATGAATACACTCCGGATGCCGTTGGCGTTTTCTCGGAGGCCCCGTACTTCGTCTTCAGCGACGTCAGGGTCGAGTTCGACGCGAGGTGGCTCAGCTCTGCCAACGAGGACTTTGGTTCCGCGTCGGCTTTCCTTCCGCAGTAGTGATACTTGTACCTTGAGGAATTGAATCTTTTGAAAGATTGATTCTTGATTCTCGAAAAAATGGGCCGCCTCCTATGAGGCGGCCTTTTTCGTTTTTTACCCGTGAGTGTGTTTTTTAGAGATTAAATGAGACAGCGCGCATCCCAGAATTCCACCCGTTACCACAGCCTCAAAAGGAAAGCTTGATTCGCCATGCAGATGTTCTTCTTCGTGAATTTCTATTGGTGTAAAAATAATTACAGCGCCGATAATTAAAAACACACCAAAAAATATTTGGTACAGCCATTTTCGTAAGTGAAGTTTTGATTCTTGATATAGCAAAATAAAATCAAGGATTGCATGGACTCCGTTAAAGAGTAAATCTTTTGATGAATAATTAAATCCAGATTTTGCGTAATGAATCCACTCGATGATCATGTGAGCCACGAGCAACAAGATGGCAGCGTTGCC
>JAUPVF010000051.1 GCA_030917185.1 Patescibacteria group bacterium | reverse complement strand
TGATTATCGGCACACCCAACAGCGCAGGAGTTATTGATGCAAAACTTATTCGTATCATACAAACAAATCCCATGATGAACCCGTTTGGAGCAACATCAACTTCTAACCGAAACTAACACAATGAACATTCAAAAATTTTTTTCGTATGCCACTTTGAACAATATCCGTGAATACACCCGCACACATAAAAAAACCAGCATCCTTATCGGTATCGTGATTATAGGTGCGGGCTATTGGTCATATAAAAAACTAACAAACACCGGAGGTGAAATAAGATACGTAACCGCCTCAGTAGAAAAAGGAACGATTATATCCTCTATTTCTGGCACGGGGCAAGTGTCAGCATCCAATCAAATTGATATTAAATCAAAAGCCGGAGGAGACGTAGTATACGTTGGTGTTGTAAACGGACAATCTGTATCTGCAGGAACACTTGTCGCCCAACTAGATACACGAGACGCACAAAAGGCAGTTCGTGATGCCACTGTTAATTTAGAAAGTGCAAAAATTGCGCTACAAAAATTACAAGCACCAGCAGATACTCTCTCAACATTGCAAACAGAAAACGCCTTGGCTCAAGCGAAAACCGACTTACAGAAATCGTATGACGATGGTTTTAATACTGTATCAAACGCCTTTCTAGACCTTCCTTCTGTCATGACAGGTATGCAAGACGTTATGTACGGCACAGAACTCACGCATGGAAATCAAGACAACGTATCAGCATATAATGATCTTGTTAAAAATAACTTTGAGCAAGTTTCTGTGTTTCGTGATGATGCGGTGACAAAATACAACAGAGCACGAACTGCATATGACAAAGCAATTATTGATTACAAAAACGCAAGCAGACAGGATGATCCAGCAAAAATTGTTGCATTAATTGAAGAAACATACACAACTACAAAAATAATTGCTGATTCCATCAAAAGCACCAATGACTTACTGAATTATGTTAAAGACCGATTAACAGAAAAAAATCAAAACATCCCGAGTCTCCTATCAACACACCAAACCCAACTAAATACGTACACCAACGAAACAAACTCCCACTTACTTAATCTTCTCAACATAAAAAACAGCATAACCTCTGGAACATTTGCTATAAATGAGAAAACCGAAAGTCTTGCAAAACTAAAACGTGGAGCAGATCCACTAGACATTACTTCACAAAACCTATCTATCACTCAACGGGAAAATGCGCTCATTGATGCCAAAGCAAATTTACAAGACTACTATATCCGTGTGCCATTTGATGGTGTACTCGCCAAAGTATCTGTCAAAAAATTAGACACGATTAGTTCTGGAACATCAGTTGCAACACTCATCACTACACAGAAAGTAGCAGAAATATCATTAAATGAAGTTGATGTATCGAAAGTAAAAGTTGGACAAAAAGCCACGTTGACATTTGATGCAATTCCAGACCTCACCATAACCGGTCTCGTAGCAGAAATTGATTCAATTGGGACAGTCAGTCAGGGAGTTGTCACCTATAATGTTAAAATTACGTTTGATACACAGGATGACCGGATTAAACCAGGTATGAGTATCAGTAGTTCCATCATTACTGATGTACGACAAGACGTGTTGGTTGTGGCAAACAGCGCCATAAAATCGCAAAATAACACAAGTTATGTAGAGATATTTGACCCTGCCCTAGTTGGAAGCGACAGCAGTCAGGGAGTTGTATCCCCTATCGCACCAATAAAACAAACTGTGGAAACTGGATTATCAAATGATACCGAAACAGAAATTGTTTCTGGTCTAAAAGAAAAAGACCAAGTGGTAATAAAAACCATCAACCCTACAACCGCAACAGCAAACAGCACAACACCAAGTTTGTTTGGTTCAGCAGGAGGAAATCGTACAGGATCAACAGTTCGCATGACAGGTGGAAGATAATACCATGATAGAAATAAAAAACATTACCAAAACATACAACACAGGAGGTGTTCCATTTCAGGCATTAAAAGGTGTTAGTTTCAGCATTGAGGATGGAGAATTTGTCGCAATCATGGGACCATCCGGCTCAGGCAAATCAACACTCATGCACATCCTTGGTGCATTAGATACACCAACCAACGGAACATATTTCCTAGATAGTGTTGATGTATCTACATTATCAGACGATATGCTTGCAGATATTCGCAGAGATAAAATTGGTTTTGTGTTTCAATCATTCAATCTCCTACCCCGCACCACCGTACTACGTAATGTTGAATTACCTTTAGTGTATTCCCGTACTCATCCAGAGGAACGTAGTACCCGAGCCAAAACAGCACTGCACGCTGCTGGTTTGGATGAAAGCCATTTTCTACACCTGTCAAACCAATTATCAGGAGGACAAATCCAACGTGTAGCAATCGCTCGAGCACTGGTTAACAACCCGACACTTATTCTCGCTGATGAACCGACAGGTAACCTTGATACAAAAACCGGAGATATTGTACTTGGCACATTCCAAAAACTTAACAAAGAATTAGGCCGAACAATCATTCTGATTACACATGAACCAGATGTTGCTAAACATGCCGAACGAATTATTTTTATCAAAGACGGACTTGTTGTATCTGACGACAAATCTCATGTAAGAAAAATCATTTCGTAAAAACTATGACTATTATAGATATTATTCAAGAAACATACGCTGCCCTCTCTGCAAACAAAATCCGATCTGGATTGACTATCCTTGGCATTATTATTGGTATCAGTTCTGTTATTGCCATGACATCAATCGGACAAGGTGCCCAAAACGCAATTGAGTCCAGCATTCAGTCAATCGGCTCAAATCTTATTTTGATTTCCCCCGGTGCCCAGCGAGGACCCGGAGTACAGGTCAGTAGTGGAAGAGGTTCCGCCAAAACACTTACCCAGTCAGATGCAGATGTGATTGCAAAAAACATTACCGAAGCACAAGCAGTTGCTCCGGAATTATCGGGCAGATATCAAGTGACAAGCAGAGGCAAAAACACAAACACTTCTATCGTCGGCACCACAAGTGCTTACCCTGATGTACGTAACATACAAATTGATACCGGTTCCTTTATAACCGACCAACACGTCCGAAGTTTATCTAAAGTTGCTGTGATAGGACCAACAACACGAGATGACTTATTTGGTGAGGGGGTTGACCCCATTGGACAAGTGGTGAGAATCAAGGGGGTTGAATTCAAAATTATTGGTGTCACGAAAGCCAAAGGAGGTAGTGGGTTTGGTAGTCAGGACGACATGATTTTTATACCACTATCTTCCGCACAACGATTTCTTGCCGGTGACACCTACGTTACCACCATCAGTGTTCAAGCAAAAAATGCCGAAAGCATGGCAACGATCCAAGAAGACATAACAACATTACTTTTAGAACAACATCACATCTCTGATCCAACACAGGCGGATTTCAGCACATTTAATCAAGCCGACATTGTTGCCACTGCATCAAGTGTCACCAGTACATTTACCATATTACTTGCGGCTGTTGCTGGCATATCATTACTTGTCGGTGGTATTGGTATCATGAACATGATGCTAACCACAGTGACTGAACGAACTCGAGAAATTGGTCTTCGTAAAGCCATTGGTGCGAAAAAACGAGATATCAGCAAACAGTTTCTCGTTGAAGCGATTATGCTCACCTGTACAGGAGGAATCATTGGTATTGTGCTTGGATGGAGTTTATCATTTATCATCACCTACCTTGGAGTTTTGCAAACCAGCGTGACCCTATTTTCTGTACTACTTGCTTTTGGCGTATCAACAACTATCGGTATTGTGTTTGGGTATTATCCAGCTCGACGTGCTGCAGGGTTAAACCCAATTGACGCATTACGATATGAATAATTATTAATATATAAAAACACATATGAACAAAACAAAAATTATAATAATGATATTAATACTCGTCGCAGTCTCATTTTATGCCGGTGATATGTATGGCAAAAGGCAACTTACCAGAAATAACCCTGCACAACAATTTACAGGGATGAGAGGACGAACTGGATCCACGGGTCGTATGGGAGGAGGAATGATTGCTGGAACAGTATTATCTAAAGATGCGACGACTATCACAATAACCCTGCCCGACGGAGGATCGAAAATCATATTTGTCAGCACATCAACTCCAATAACAAAAAGTGTCTCGGGAGTATCTGCTGATATAACTACCGGTGAGAATATCGTTGTCACCGGAACAACGAATACCGATGGGAGCGTATCTGCCCAGTCAATCCAAATTCGCAAATTAGATGGAACTGGTTTCGGATCACCACGTCAATAAAATGTTCTCCGTAATAAAACCCCACGTCACGTGGGGTTTTATTATTTACTGAGAAAATGTTCCAATCTTAAAATTTTTCAATTCTTCTTCTGGTTTTGGTTGACCTCCATGTTTTTTAACAAAAGCACTGGTTGCATCCTTACCACACATTCCCAGAATGGCTTTCTCCCCGCCCGGGTGCTGGGCAATCCATGTGGTGACATCATAAACTGTTCCTTGTACGATAGTATAACAACTAGCCGATGTGCCATGCTGAGCAACTTCTGCCAACGTAAATGTCTGTCCTTCTAGGGCTGTTGCATCGTTCCGTGGTGGTATAGACGTGTCTGTGTACGTATCAGAATCAATATCTGGTCGTGTTGTGTAATACACCCACCCACCAACAATGACAATGAGACCCACAACTATCATTCCCGCTATTTTTTTATTCATATAATATATATTTATTTTTAATAAAAATGTCCTCCTATTATATACTTTTTGTCTCCTCACACAAAACTAATCGTCGTCATCCATTTCATCGTCGCCACCGCTCACACGAAGTGTCGGACTCTTTTTCGTGGTGTACGTCTCTGGTGTAGCCGATTTTACTGTTTCTGGTTTAATTGGTGTTGGTACTGGAGTAACTGGTTTCTGATATGCAGGAAGCACCGGCGTACGCGTCTCCACGGGCACTACAACTGGAACAGTTGTGTCCTGTTTTATAATATGTACGATTTTACTTCGCACTGGGTACAACAATGTATCGGGAGTTGCATCCCGAATACCCGATGTTAATCCAGTAACTAATGTGAGTGTAAATAAAATAAGTAATGGCATATAAAAATAATATTATACGAGACCTGGGAAAAAATCTGAGTGAATACGCCGTTTTGATACACCAATCGTCTGTAATGTATCAGTAAACGCCATAACCATTCCGTGCGGACCTGAAATATAAAAATCTCTTTCCTTGTAATCTGGTATCTCCTTAGCAATCAAATCAGTAGTTATAACACCCTCAGTGATACCTGGGAGATATGGTTCATTTTTGTTGACCACACACACCGTTTTCATTCCAAACGCTAGTCGTGCTTTGGTGAAAACATCACTATAAACCAGATCCTGAGGGGTCTTGCCTGCATACAACATGACCACTTGTCGTTGTTCTTTCATATCAATCATGTACTGAACCATACTTCTAAACGGAGTCACGCCAATACCTCCAGCAATAAAAACTAATTTTTTATTTTTATCCCGTGGCAAAGTAAAATCTCCCGCAAGTTGTGAAGCAAAAATAACATCCCCTGTGTTCAAGTCCCGTAAATTTTTTTTGAATGTACTACTGTTATCATAAAATTTTGCACCAACCCTAATCATTGATTCTGTGGGAGCAGAGGCAATTGTAAAATATCGCCGATTGCCCCGTGCATCAGGGGCTTCATGCCCTAGTGTCCATTCAAGATATTGTCCCGGACG
>JAUPVF010000050.1 GCA_030917185.1 Patescibacteria group bacterium | reverse complement strand
AGTAATGCATCAACATCCATTGGTAGCATGATTACCTCACTGCCTGCTAATGTCTGGGCATATTCTGGTAGGACATTAACGTCATTTGGTACCTTGGCAGCTGATGTGTGGACAAATCCAACGAGATCATTGTCAACATTCGGAACACTCGCGGCTGATGTGTGGAATACAGCAACTTCAACACTCAATACAAGTGGAAGTGTCGGAAAACAAGTTGTAGACAATCTTAATGCTGCAGTAGGAAGCGTCGCAGGAGGATCATTGACCGCATCTGATATTTGGAATTACACAGCACGAACACTAACTGGAAGTGGGCTCACTACTGGATCACTTGCAACATTATCTGACATACAAACCGCATCAACATCTCTTAACACTTCAATCGTTTCAAATACAAGTGGCATTACATCAGCAGTCAATGCAAATACGAACAGTACAGTAGCGAATGCTTCAAGTTCAATCGTCACATTAGTGAATGCAAATACAAACACCGCATCAACATCAATCGGTTCAATGATCACTTCCCTACCAGCAACAATATGGGCATACGGATCACGAAGTATGACAACATTCGGAACACTTGTTGCTGATGTATGGAACAACGGAACACGTACACTAACCAGCGCTGGTTTGTCTTCAGGTAGTCTGGCAACCTTAACCGATGTACAAAATGCATCAACCTCAATCACCTCACAGGTTAATTCAAATACAAATACACAAACAGAAAGTATCGCAACCACTGTTAATGCCAACACGGATAGTAAAATTGGTACCGCATCATCATCACTTGCAAGTGTAATCAATGCAAATACAAACAGCGCAATCAGTAATGCCTCAACATCAATCGGTTCAATGATTGCATCACTCCCAGCAACTGTGTGGGCATATGGTAGTAGAAGTCTGTCAACATTTGGAACACTCGCGGCTGATGTATGGAATAACAGTACCCGAACACTCACTGGTGCAAACTTGCTAACAGGCAACTTGGCAACACAGTCTGATGTAACCGGAGAGACAGCGACAATCAATGCAAACACGAATAGTACGGTTGGTACTGCATCATCAAGTTTGGCAGCGGTCATTAACGGAAACACCAACACAGCGATTAGTAATGCATCAACATCCATTGGTAGCATGATTACCTCACTGCCTGCTAATGTCTGGGCATATTCTGGTAGAACATTAACATCATTTGGTACCTTAGCAGCTGATGTGTGGAATTCAGCAACACGAACACTAACCTCTCTCACTCTGTCATCTCAATCACCATGGACAGTCACCATGTCTGACTTTGGAACAATCTCTGCCGGTAGTACATATTTAGCAACCGTAAATACCTTATACAATGGCACAGTAACTGATTCAGCAAATACCCCAACAATCACAATATACGACCCAAATAGAAATGTGATAGTCAACGCTGCACCTATGACACGAACAAGTATAGGAACATATGGATATTCATACACAACAAGTGGCAGTGCTACCGGTGGCGTGTGGGAAAGTGTTATATCTGCAACCGTTGAAAGTGGGAAAACACTACCCGGTAATGACTATTGGAACGTCACAACTTCTCCTCCTCAGGTTATTATAAATAGTGTCACTGGTACAACTCCAACCGCAAGCGCCAACGTAACAATCACAAACGAAGGTATGGCAGGATATGAATACCAATATGAATGGTGTGTTGTTTCAAATATAAACAACACCTGTGGTGGTGGAGATGATATCTTCCACGGGACAGCTGCAAAATACATTAACCCTGGAGAAGACTTTAACACCAACCTAAGTGCAACAGTTCCAACCGCTGGCACCTATTACTTCAAATTGGCTGCATTTTTCGGAACGGAATCATCTCGAGCATCCCGATCATTTACAATCACAACAAGTGGAGGAACGACACCTCCGTCAGGTGGTGGTGGGGCTGGCGGTAGTGGTGGCGGTGCAGGTATTGCACCAACCATCCCTCCAGTTACTGAACAACCAGTATCGACAGGAACATGTAATGGTGCTGACTTAAATAAAGACAGCAAAGTAAACTCTGTAGATTTTTCTATCTTGCTTTCATACTGGAAAACAAAACCTCCATTCAGAAATTCATGTGCTGATATAAACAAAGATAATAAAGTTGATTCTGTAGACTTTTCAATCATGCTCTCACAGTGGGGCTCAAAAGGTATCCCTTTTACTAAAAAATAATTATGGAAATATCAATACAACCAAGTACACCCATACTGAAGGTCGGAGACACAACACGAATTGATGTGTATCTAAACACCGGTAATAAAAACATAAACGTCATTGAAGGTGCAGTTAAGGTTTCTGGTGATTATGACATGGTATACATCACCACAACAGGATCTCCACTTTCCCTGTGGCCAAATAAACCATCATACGAAAAAAATCAAATTTCTTTCACTGGCGGTATTCCTCAAGGGATCCAAAGTGACGCTCTACATGTTTTTTCAATGTACATAAAACCTAAAAAAACAGGAAACATTTCTGTTACATTTACCGATACTCATGCATATATAAATGATGGTAGTGGGACAGAAGTTGCTGTAACTGGAGTCGGTTCTAAAATAGCCGTGGCAAAACAAGGCAAAACCGTCACAAATGAATTTTCAACATTTTTAAGCACCGACACAACTCCACCAGAACCATTTGTGATTGAACTTGGCAAAGACCCCGCAACATTTGATGGAAAATATTTCGTCTCTTTTTTAGCACAAGACAATCAATCTGGCATAAACCGATATGAAGTTAGAGAAAATGGAGGACCTTTTGTGCGAAGTGGTTCAACGTATGTATTGAAAGATCAAACACTAAAAGGATCTATTGAAGTCCATGCAATTGATAACGCAGGAAATGACCGCGTAGAAACATACACCGTACCAACACCCTCATATACACCATGGATTGCCGGAGTTGTCGCAATAGTAATCGTATTTTTTATAATAAGAAAATTAATTCGCAACAAAACATCACATGAACCAAGGACGTTTGATTCAATATAAATATGTTTTTCTAGGTCTTATAGTGTTTTTATGCGTGCCATACTACACAGAAGCCGCTACTTTATTTATACAAAATAGCAAATCAACTATTTCTGAAAATGATACCGTTACAACATCCATCTTTGTAAACAGTGAAAATGTATCCATCAACAACACCGAGGGCGTAGTATCATTCCCCTCTGATTTATTAAGTGTCCAGTCGGTCAGCACGGCTGGCTCTGTGTTGCCCTTATGGGTAGAAAACCCTTCGTTTTCAAACACCGATGGAATTATTAATTTTAATGGTGGAGTTCCAAACCCTGGATATAACGGATCAAGCGGGAAAATTCTTACAATTGTATTCAAAGCAAAACGTGCTGGCTCAGCAACAATCAGTTTTAATTCCGGAACGGTAAGAGCAAATGATGGGATGGGAACAGACGTCACCTCAACAAAATCACCTGCCACCATAACGATACAGGACTACACAGGGACAACAAACTCAGCCCCAACAACTCTTACAGAGGACATCCCCCTCCCCCCAGTCATAACATCAGCGCAAATACCTACATCCGATACCTGGTATTCACAGACATCAGCTACTTTCAAATGGAATCTGCCAAAAAATGTAGATACTGTGCAGGTGTTATTGGGTAAATTTCCAAACTCGATACCGACTATTTCATATTCACCTGCTATAGCCCAAAAAACGATAGACGATTTGCCTGACGGAGTATGGTACATACATGCTCGATTCAAAAATGGAGCAGGATGGAGTAACACATCACACTACAAAATAAAAATTGATAATACGGCACCAAAAAACCTAACTCTTAATTCTGAAATAAAAAATAATGACCTTATTTCATTAAACGTAACTGCAACAGATAGCACATCAGGGGTTGTAAAATACGTAGTTTTTGTTGATGACGAAAAAATAATGGATTACCCAACAACAGGTAATGAATCAAGTGAATCCATTTTGTTGCCCGCACTGCAACCCGGTAAAAGGAAAATAACTGTTCGAGCATTTGATGCAGCAAATAACAGTATCGAAGAAAACACTACTGTTAATGCCCCAGAAATCAAGACTCCGAAAATTATTGAATTCCCTGAATCAATCACCAGTGGTGAACGAATTTCAATTAAAGGAGTCACTCCGTATCCTAAATCTGAAGTGGTGATTTGGGTACAAGAAGCAGACAAAGAACCTGTACGATACCAAGTATCGGCTGATGAACGTGGTATTTTTGCCTTTACCACAAATTACATCAAATCAGAAGGGTTAATTAGTATTTGGTCACAAGCCCTTGTTACCAATTCAAATACAAAACAAGTAGCAATTTGGACTCAAGCCATGACCAATAATGGGGTTTTGAGTATCCCTTCTGAAAAAGCTTTCGTTATGGTCAAGCCAACACCATTTACTAAATTAAGCGCAAATGCGTTACATATTCTTTCCCTCCTCATCCCAATCGTCGCGGTGTTACTCGGACTTGTATTGTTGGCATATTATATTATCCTACGAATAAGGAAGATCCGAAGACAAATTGTTGATGATCTAAACGAAACTGATTTGGAATTACACGCAATCCTCAGTGAGTTACGAAAAGATATTGAAGTACATTTAAGACTTCTTGAAAAAACAAAAAGCAAGCGTCAATTAACCAACGAGGAAAATACCATTATTGATCATTTCAACGAATACTCAGAAAAGGCAGAGGAATACCTGACAAAACGAATCAAGCATATTGAGAAAAACGACTTATAAAAACCGTTATTTCTCCCCACCATACCCACAGGTTCTACACTTTTGTCTAGTGGCATAAAAAAACTTCTGCATGGTAGAATGTCTACATGACCCAGACCGTTATAGCCCAAACATTTCCTAACAGACTCCGTATCCCACCTCAAAACCTCGAGGCGGAAATGGCTCTCCTTGGTTCTATTATGCTTCGACCAGAAGCACTCCATGATATTAGCGACATTGTCACACTGGACTCATTCTATTCAGACAAACATCGTATTATTTTTGAAACAATGATGGAATTGTTTGGCAAACGTCAACCAATTGATTTATTATCCGTATCTGCACGACTCAAAGAAAAAGGATGGCTTGATCAAATCGGTGGCAACACCTACCTCACAGAAATCGTAAATATCGTTCCATCTTCGGCAAACGTCGTATATTACGGACAGTTAGTACAGAAAAAATACATGATGAGAAGACTGATAGAAGCATCAGATCATATTTCTCAAATCGGCTACGATGAAAACAAAGAATTAGAGGAAATGCTGGATAATGCTGAAAAGAAATTATTTGAAGTTACCAATTTTAACACCGCACATAAATTCGTTCCTTTGCGGGATGAACTTGCAGAAGCATGGGAGCGTTTAGACAGACTACACACCGAAGGACAAAGTATGCGAGGTATCCCAACAGGATTTACAGAAATAGACAATAAACTTGCCGGTCTACAAAAATCAGACCTTGTCATTCTTGCGGCCCGACCAAGTATGGGTAAAACATCACTTGCACTAGACATTGCCCGACAAACAGCGGTTAACCACAACACACCAGTTGGTATTTTCTCATTGGAAATGAGTTCCCAGCAACTTGTTGACCGTATGCTAGCCGCCCAGGCAAACGTGGATGCATGGAAACTCCGTACAGGTAAACTATCCCGCCAAGACGATTTTGAAGCAATCCGCGAGTCATTAGACAAGTTAAACAAAGCACCGATTTTCATTGATGATCAACCAGGAAACAATATCTTAAAAATGCGTTCAATCGCCCGCCGACTGAAAAGCGAACACGGATTGGGTTTGATTGTTGTTGATTACTTGCAACTCATGGTACCAACACAAACAAAAAATGATAATGTTGTGCAACAAGTAACAGAAATATCACGATCCCTCAAAAATCTTGCTCGTGAATTAGATGTTCCGGTACTTGCTCTCTCACAACTTTCCCGAGCAGTTGAACAACGTGGAGGACGTCCACGTTTGTCCGACTTGCGAGATTCCGGCTCTATTGAACAAGATGCTGATGTGGTTATGTTTATTCATCGTGAAGATAAATACAAAGATGAAGCAGAACGTACCAATATCGCTGAGATTTTGATAGAGAAACACCGAAATGGCGAGACGGGTAAAGTTGAATTGTTCTTTAATGATAAAAAAGCCACGTTCCAAAGCATGGAAAAAGCAGAGTTCCGTGGTGCAGAAAAAGAGTTTAGTGATTTCTAATAGTGGTTTAACTTTGTTTTGAGGGTTTGACATATCTTTTTGAAACACGCGTTCGGGCGGGGCTCGCCCGCCGCTCGGCTCTCGGCTACCCGCCTGCGACGGTTTCAAAAAGATATGATCAAACCTCAAAAAACAACATACCTCAACGAACATTTTAATTTTTCAAATTTTATATATGGATAACACCCAGAAACTGATCGAATTATTTAAAGAATTCCCAGGAATTGGCCCTCGACAGGCCAAGCGTTTTGTCTATTTTTTACTGACACGTAAAAATGGGTACGCCAATGAACTTGCTAAATTAATAGCCAGTATCAGATCTGAAGTATATTCATGTGAATCATGCTATCGGTTTTTCCAAAAAGATAATACAGAAAATACTCACTGCCCTATCTGTCGCAATGAACACAGGGATAAAGAAACTCTCATGCTCGTCTCCCACGACGTTGATTTTGAAAACATAGAAAAAACAAAACTATACAACGGCTATTATTTTATTCTTGGTGGCACAATCCCTATTTTAGAAAAAAATCCAGAATATAAAATCCGCCAAAAAGAACTCATTGCAGTCTTACAAACAAAAATCCAATCTGGACTAAAAGAAATCATCATCGCACTCAATTATAACCCTGAAGGTGAAAACACCTTGTCATATCTCCAACACATTCTAGAGCCAATAACCGCACCAGCAAAAATCAAACTATCAACTCTCGGCAGAGGACTTTCAACTGGTACAGAACTTGAATACTCTGATACAGATACAATCAAAAATGCCCTAAAAAATAGACAATAATAGACACAAACAATCCAAGGGCAGCCCTTGGCAAAACATAGAAAATGAGTAATCTTAACAGTGGAGGTTTTTATGGCACTTAACAGAACATACACGCAGGCGGAAATTGACGCCCTCAAGAAGGAAGAGGAGATGAGTAGGCAGAGAGACAAAGAGGAAGAAGAAGCTTTTGTCTTGATGTTTGTTAATCTAAGCCCTAATGAACAGGCAAGAATGATCTTTAGACTTTTGAAAGGAAAGTCAGGCAATACTCATATCCATCGGAAAAGATTGATATTAAAATTTTTGACACAAAATTAAAAACAGTTTCCTGGAGAGGAAACTGTTTTTTGTTATTTGATTGAATCAATTGTTACTTTGAACCATGGCTGTCGATGACCATTTTTCTTGTAGTATCGAGATTTTTGCTTGTATTTGACAACCTCCACTGTTTTATTGCGTCCGATTTCGGTCAAAGTGCCTTCAACTTTTGCATTTGCTATATATGGAGTACCTATTGTGGCTTCTTTTCCACTGTCTACCAACATAACCTTATCAAACAAGACCTTGTCCCCTACCTTGAAATCGCCTTTGATTTTCTCAATTTTAACGATTTCACCCTTGGAAACCTTATATTGTTTTCCCCCTGTGTGTATTACTGCAAATTCCATAGTTCCTGTATCATACAAAAAAACCCAAAAAAAAGCAACTCCATAGCACTTAGATTCATCCCCTCTTATATCTTTTTGAAACCGTCGCAGGCGGGTAGCCGAGAGCCGAGCGGCGGGCGAGCCCCGCCCGAACGCGTGTTTCAAAAAGATATGAGAGGGGATTTTAACGATTATTCCTCCCCTTCCGGTTTCTCAATTAACGGGATATCTAGGTCAACTCCCGTCTCAGTGATACGCATCACGTCTTTATCCATTTTTTTGAACTCTTTACTTGACGCATTGAAATGATTAACAACGGTATGCAAAGAATTACCAAGTTTATTATGATAATCCTCATATTTTTTTAGATGAGTACCAAGTTCCCCCACTCGCTTTATAATATCTTTGGCCGTTTCTTCAATCTGCATGGCTTTCAACCCCTGCAATACAGTCTGCAAATATGCCAAAAATGAAGTTGGAGAAACAATAATAACTTTAGATTTACCGGCTGCACGCTGGATTAGATTTTCCGTATCATCTGTAACTGCACCAATTTTATTAATCAATAAATCATAATAAATTGCCTCGTGTGGAATAAACATAAAAGCAAAATCCATCGTTCCCTCTGCTGGTCTAATATATTTTGATGTTTCAGTAATACGTAGTTTCAGGTCATTTACAAACAACTTTTCTAAACGATCTTTCTCGGCTGGATCATTCGCCTCAACCAAACGATTATAATTTTCCAATGAAAATTTGGAGTCAATTGGAATGATTTTGTCTTTTACAAACACCACAGCATCCACAATTTCACCATTAAGGAACGGGTACTGCATTTGATAGTTTCCTGGAGGTAAAACATTTTTCAAAAGTGTCTCTAAATAATACTCACCAAGTACCCCACGTTGTTTTGGATTTTTTAGAATATCTTGCAGGTTTTGGAGTTGGTCAGCAAAGGAAACAACCTGCCGGTTTGTCTCATCCAGACGTGTTAAACCCTTGGTGACTTCACGTATCAAATTCGCTGATTCACCCAATTGTACCCGAACTGATTCATTCATATGACGTGTGCTTTCGCCAATTTTACTATCCACCGTACGATTTAACTCATTGATCTGCTGTAGGATGAGATTAAGCCCTGTAGTATCGGCCTGTTTAGCACTCGGACGTAAAAAATACATAAGAGCCATACCGACACCAAGAGCAAGCACCACAAAAATAATAGTTGTAATATCCATGCCTCCATTCTAACAAAAATAGACGAATTATGGTAACATGTATTGTACTTGAACAATTTCGTTGACTCATGACTTTTCTGGAACATCGCGCAGTGCCTTGGGCACGAGCGCGAAGAAAATTTTCAGCAGAAAATTATTCTGTTTCCAGAAAAGGTATGAGGAAAAAGAAATTGTAAGATATTAAATTTATTTACATTTTTATGTCACTACACTCACAAATCAAAGACCAAATAAAAGAAGCAATGAAAGCGCATGACGAGATTCGCCTTGGAGTTATTCGTGGACTGGTTTCTAGTTTTACTAACGAACTTGTAGCCCAAAAACGCATGCCTCAGGATGAATTGAAAGATGAGGAAGTGCTTGCTGTTATCCGACGTGCAGTTAAACAACGCAAAGATTCCATTGATCAGTTTACAAAAGGAGGACGACCTGAACTTGCAGAAAGCGAACAAGTGGAATTAGCCATACTGGAAACATACTTACCAGCACAAATGTCCCGAGATGAGGTAATGAAAGTGGCACAAGCCAAAAAAATAGAACTAGGTATTACTGATAAATCCCAAGCCGGCAAATTTATGGGCATGCTCATGAAATCATTCGGCGGTAATGCTGATGGTGATACAGTTAAATCAGTTGTAGACGAATTACTCTCATAATTAAAGGGTTTTGGTGTTATCCACAGGTGTACTTGACTTTATACACTATTTGTAATATAATAGTGTGCAGAATGCCTTACACTGATGAGTGTATCAGGGTAATGGCCCGTGAGTATCACACTGAATATACAAAGAACGGTGGATATACTCACGAGGCCATGGAAATGGTCTTACTGAAACACGAAGTCCCCCAAAATAAGTGGGGGCAAGTCTCGGCAGCTATCAGAGATTACAAAAGTAAGACAGTAATCTCTGTCACATCAAAAAGGGTTAGATTCTCTCCGAAACGTGTATTCTCGGAGATGAGTATTCCCAACGGGGACCGCGACTAGCGTGTCCCCTCACCCACATTCAGAAAGAGCCCGCCCAATGGCCGGCTCTTTTTTCATTCTAATTTTTTTTATACTTTTGGGTGATTTCTGCTTCTATCTCGTCGCGGTCTCCTCCGTATGTTAAATATGATAGTTGTTTTAATGTTCCCACAATCACAGACTCCCCTTTTGGAGATGGGAATGTTTTTATATTAAATGCTTTAACCGGCTTGCCCTCCACTAGGATTTTGGCATATGCATTATAGTTATCTATATTCATTATATCTTTGGCACTAAACTCAGGACTAAATTGTTTTTCCAAAAACTCTGCGTCCTCAGCCCCAACACGAAACGAAACAATGGACCCGACGTTACCAAACACCGCATCACGTATTTTATCATCCAACTGAGCTATAAACTGATGAGCAATACTAAGTGATAATTTGTATTTGCGTGCTTCGGACAAAATCGTACTAATAGAATCAGTCGTTATGTTTTGGAACTCATCAATGTACAAATAGAATGGAGAGAAATCTGTACCAATAGCATCAGCACGAGACAAAGCAGCCATCAAAATCTTGCCAACAAGAATAAGTCCGATGAGGTTGGCGTTGATGTCACCCAGTCTGCCTTTAGCCAAATTAACCAAAAGGATTTTTTTGTTATCCATGATATCCCGAAAATCAAACGATGAATGTTCCTGCGCAATAATCGGTCGCATGATGTCGTTTGCCATGAACACATCAAACTTACTGGTGATATATGGAATGATATTGGCAAGTGACGCTTCCCCACCTGCTTTTTCTGCAACTTCATTCCAAAACTGTACTACAATTGGATTCTTACATTTTGCCAATTTTGCTTGCCGAAAGGCTTTGTCTGCCAACACACGAGATACATCCAACAACGTACATCCACTGTCTGGGTCCTCTACAACAAGCATAGTAGCGTTTCTGAAATACTGCTCAAACATTGGACCACCAGCAACTTTCATATCAAACAGTTTATTAAATATCGCGAGCATTTCATTGACCACAAAAGTTTTCTGCTCTGGATACCGATGATCGTATTCCAACATATTGAGAGCCATTGGTCGTTCAGTATGACTTGGATCAAAATAAATCACATCAGAAAATCGTTCTACGGGAATGTTGGCTAACACGTCTAAAATATCCATACCATGAGGATCAATAAAACAAACACCGTTACCTGCCTCTATATCCTGAATAATCATATTTTTCATCAGCGTCGTCTTACCAGTACCTGTCTGACCAATAGTATACATGTGTCGCAGACGATCCTCATCACGCATGTAAATAGTGGTATCAACATTTCTATACGTGTTTACGCCCAAAACCGTCCCCGTGGTACCCATCGTTGATGGGGCTGGTGCAGTTGTTGCTTGTGTCTGTTTTAACTGTGGAGTTGGTGCAAGTGAACTTGTCTGGAAATGCACCAATGTTGAAACTTCTCGCAAATTAAGAGGAACGATGTAATCTGGATTATATGTACGGAAAGAAAAATCCCGAAACATTTTATTTAACTGGTTTTTTTCCAAACGATGTGGAACTATCGTGTTAGATGTCGTATCAGTAAATTGATTAAAACCAGATTCTATTGTACCTAAAATCCGCTCAGCATCTGGACGGCTTTTTGCTGAAACAATCATTCGTACATTGGTTGCCACAATGGGTGTAGAAATCTTACGTTTGATTTTTTCAATCGCCTCTGTATCAATTTTCTTTTCCTTTTCACCTTCTGGTGCAGA
Organism: Patescibacteria group bacterium; assembly: GCA_030917185.1. Taxonomy (GTDB): domain Bacteria; phylum Patescibacteriota; class Minisyncoccia; order Phycocordibacterales; family DATDWN01; genus JAUPVF01. The sequence goes on along the minus strand of JAUPVF010000050.1, from coordinate 26,136 downwards.
GGCAAAAAAGAGCCCCGAAAGTGTTTTTTTGAAACCGCCCAAAAACCCTTCTGGAACATGGACCGCTTCTTTGGTTGGCACACCTTTCTCTAATTGTTCAATGACATATTCATATTTTTTATGAAAATAATCTCCGTGTGGAGCAAATACCAGTTGGATCGCCGCTCCCTCACCCTGTTTTTGGATTTTAGAAAAACTATTCAATATGACATTTAATGGATCGACATCAAACGCCTCGTATGTTTTGAATGGATATACTGGACTTTCTTTTAATGCGAGATATGAACCGACAGACACCCCTTCCTCATTAAATATGTTGTAGTCATCCACCACCTCAGTTAATCGTACCGTACCCAAAATGGAGATGATTTGTTTTTCAAATAATTCACGATACTGACGTGGTACCCCGACATAAAAAATAAACTGGTCACTGCCATTTGGGTTAGCGATTTCAAAAACTACATAACTGCCATGTGAATTTTTTTGATCAACCGACATCATACCTGCCAAAAACTGTTCCATCCCAGAAATTAATTCCTTCAAACTTTTTTTAACATCGGTACTGCCATGTCTGTCTTTTTCTTCTAGTAGTACAACTTCATACAGCACAATATCTAACCCACGGTATTCTGGTTTGTTTGTCTTAACCTGTGGAAATACATACCCTTGGGCAACATATTGAACCAAAAACTTATGGAAATCATCTTCAAGATGAGGGTCTTTCAGTGCAGATAATACCGATAAAGCATTTTTGACACCTTTGCGTCGGGCAAGATCAATCAGTTGTTCTATTTTCGCATCATGTTTTTCTGGCGTCAGATTGAGTACGATTGATTCAATATCATGTTCAGCCAATTGTGCCGTCTCGTGCAATATCTGTTCTGGCAACAATCCCCTGTATTTAGAAATTTCCTCAGCAACAATTGTTTCTTTGGAGATTTCATAGTTTTTACCAAGTAATTCTTTTTCTGTATCTGCGATACGTCCACGTAAAAAAGCGATTTCTTCCTCCGGAGATGAGAAACGTTCGCCCAGACCACCAAGATGTTTTTCCATGTATCTAGTATATCGCAGAAAAAATATTGATACTATACATACCTGTGAATATGTATTGATTAATTTTCAAAAAATATCAAAAAATATATCGTGTATGAAAAGAGACGCCCGTGAAGGCGTCTCAAAAAATGAACGGAAGGAAAGTTAGCGCAATGGCCAGTTGTCCGCTCGCGGACGACGGGTGTACATGTACTTTGCCTGCCGAGCAATTTCTTTTCCAAGAAAAATAAACTCGCCCGTACCGCAACCGCTCTCACGAGCGGGTACAACGACTTTGGTGGCAACAGTGTCTTTGACACTGACCACCTCCACTAATGAAAGATCCCTTGAGGTTCCTTGCCGAGATTTGTAAGCGATCTCAGCAGGATCCACCTCACACCGAGACTGAGTTTTGGTGACTTGCACCGAAAACCGGTCCCCCTCGAATATCGGCTCCCCCTGGTATCCAGGGAGAGCCATCTGAATCTTCTGGCATGCCACAGTGGCTACTACAGCCACCAACAGCACACCAAAGGCGCTCTGCGCCCGCTCAAACCTTTTCATCAGAATCCTTTCCTCTCTTTTTTTGTAACAGAACTATCTCTTATTTATATAACATACTTGTATCTATACTGTCAAGTATATCGGTGTATATCACATATGATATATTTATAAGTAGCACATACAATATGAGTTTTGAATTATTTCAACAACCCATTCCTGTACACCCCCACCCTCCGTACTCTTTCACCTACCCTACATATTCCCCTGACCGCACATTAGACAAACATCTCCATGCCCTCTGGCACACCCATAACCCAACATCTGCCCTATATGCATACGTCATGGAACTATATCGACACCACACCAAACACTTCTCTTCCCACGTCTATTATGAACAAATCCACGCACTCCACACCATCTGTGACAGATTATCATCATGTATCTCAAATGAAATCTGCTATGGAGAAGAGTTGGAGTCACTCTACACTGCACTTGGGGTTGTTATCAAAGACATGGTCTACTACCCTCCCCGATATAAAAATGAATATGAAATAAACCGAGACAGTAACCGTGTATTAATCGCCCATATTTCACACATCATTAAAATCCACACAATGCTCTGTATGAAAATACTACACGTTGACCAGTCACCTAATGGAATGGAAACAAAACGTCTACGAAATCTTATATTAAAAATGAAATACTACCTGGAACATAAACGGATACAGATTGGTAACTCCTCGGAGTTGAGATAAAACAAAACCCCGCACCAGACAAGCACGGGGCTTGTTTGGTACGGGGCGGAATGAACTACTTAATGTCGTCGAGAATTGCATCAATCTGTGCAGCAACCCCCGAGCGAGAAATCCACGGTAGTAGTGAGGTATTCTCGAGCGTCCTTGCCAATTGACGCAAACGAATATTTTTCTCATCGAAATCTTGCTGAAACTGCCGAAGTGTTTTTTCTGAAAGATCGGCCTCGGCGTTGAGGCCGGTGATGTGCAACATCGCTCCCTCAAGACGCGCTTTCGTCTCTTTTAGTTCATGCTCGACTTCTTTGAGACGATCTGGACCACCGACGATCTGGGACTTGTCCCAAGCATCGCTCGGGCAAATCTTCCCGCTCCGGATAAGCTCATAGAGAGCAAGGGCGTTCTCGCGAGTGGGGCCGTAGCAACGAATCTCAACGGTACCTGTTATGTACAACTCAACCGTGCCAATAGTCAAAGCATCCCCAGGCAAGTTATACTTACCTCTGGCCCGCACAATACCGAGAACACTCTCATTGAGGGTCACTTCGACACGGACACCCACAACCAAATCTTCTATCTCTTTCGAGATAGGTCCATCCACCTGCAATTCAGATTGGACCACGCCCTGCCTGACCGTGACCTGGGTTTTACCGATATACAAATCGGTCTGCATCCCAGTTTGTTGTGCACCCAAAAAAATGGGGCGTTTAACTTCGGTGATTTGTGACTTCGCTTCCTCTTTGAGGATTGCGTTCAATTTCATGTTCATAATGAACCCCTTTTCAACAAAAGTATAAGTAGTAGTCTATTCTGTGAAAGAACAGCTGTGTACTACTATATAACATAATATATAGGTCTGTCAAGTAAAACTTTCCCGTGCGGAAATTCGCCCCTCGTCCCTCATTCTCGCCGTCACTTTCGCGGAACCACGAGTACGTTTTCGGTCAGGAATGGTTTAATAAAAAAAAATAAAACCCACCGATACAACTGGCGGGTTTTTAGGAAAAATTCGTAAGCTCGTCAGGTTAATGGAGAAATAAATTTTTCAAAAATATTCCCTTTAATCATTTTCTTCCCACGGCTATACTCTGACATCTTATCATTCCAAACCATGTCTAGTTCAATTCTATATAATGGTGATTCATTACGAAGATAAATCACATTCATAATAGTACCTGAACATCTTTGACCTGGAGGACAATGACCGGGGTTATTGACTTGAGTTATATAAATAACCCTATCACCAACTTTGAATTTTCCATCTGCCATCACTTTTTTTTCAGATAACATAAAGAACACCTCTAATGTTTAATTGTAACAATATTTAAATAATTTTGATATAAAAACTCACCTTTGGAAGATTTTTGTAATTCAAAAAAATAGAATTGGAACTTGGTATTACTATAAATAATGGATATTTTGTGGAGTTGGGATAAAAAGAAAACCCGCCATACGACTGACAGGTTTTCTACCGTCGCCGTGAAAGGCGGGCTAGATTAACTGACTTCGACGATCCGTACTAGTTTATTGAAAACCCTTCGGGTAACTAGAGGATCATCGCTCGGAGAGCTCAGAAGTTTCTTGGCAAAAGTAACTGCCTTCTGGTCATCTGCTTCCTCGAAAGGGATCGATTTGGGATCGGAAGAAGTCATCCATGTACGTGACTCATCCCGATAACGGAGTTCCACATACCAAACTTCGTAATTTATCATCGCTTACCTCTAATACGTTTATATCACAAAATGTGCATTAAGTCAATCTGTGACCCTACGCGGAATCGAACCGCGCTTCTAGCCTTGAGAAGGCTATGTCCTAACCGATAGACGATAGGGCCGTAAAATGGTTCCAAAAAAACAACTTAATCTTCTATATTAACCCAATGTCCTAGTCACGATTCAAAGTCTGCTGACTTTGCTCGCGACCCCGTCTCGCACCGCCGTGCTCCGACCGTTCACTTGGGTCCCAACCCAAATTCACCGATAGACGATAAGGCCGAAAACAATAACAAAATCAGAATACCTTATTTTTTATTCATAATCAATTCTAATCTCTTTCAATCCATTCTGGTTCTTGGCGAACAAGCAGTTTGGGAGCGTCTTCTGGATGACGCATGATTTGTTCAACAACCCGCTCCATACGCATCGCCTGAGAACCTTTGACGAGCACAATATCCCCTGCCCCAAGAACCTCTTTGGCCGCCAAACCAGCCAACTCGGCACGATCAAAAACTTTTGTGCGTTCCTTATCAAAACCGAGATTAATCAACTCTTCATAAACCCTCTGAGCACGGATACCAACACAAAAAACATATTGCATAATATCTTTTGCTCGTATGGCAACATGCCGATGTGAATCGGCAGAGTATTTGCCTAGTTCCAACATGTCCCCCACAACTAGTATTTTATTATGTGTTGTTTGGATATGCTGACACACATCAAGCGCCTGATCCATAGCCAATGGCGATGCGTTGTATGAATCATCAATAATAACAGAATCATTAATCCCTTGAATAATTTTCATCCGTCCTGGCAATGCAGATAATGTTGACCCAAGTCCAATACAATCCTGCCATGGTATATTTTTTTCAATACCAATAGCAATTGCCAATAATGACGCATACACCACATGAATACCGAGTACATTGAGGTGAGTCAACGTACCATGATTATCACCCAACGTCACATCGTATGTAAGTCCAATTGGAATATCTTTTTGTTTACCTGCATAAAGAATAGTTGGTGTTGTTGCTTTAACATCACCCTTTTCGCCAAGCGCGCAAGATATTTTCCGGCACGTAACAGATGACACCAGTTGAGTAGCGACCGTATCATCTGCGTTATAGATTACCAATCCATCACTACCCAATGCATCAAGAATATGTCTTTTTTCAATAATAAATATCTCTTTTGAACTAAATGATTCAATATGTGCAGGAATATCACCAATCGCAGTCACAACCACGATATCTGGTGACAACCAACTACTGATGCCAGATATATCCCCCGGCTTATCACCATCAATTTCCAAAATCAACCATTCAGGGTATCGTCTTGGCACAAGAAGCAACTGTAGTCCTTCAAGCAAATTTGAAACCCATTGATTGACTGACCCCGTACCGTATTCACAACCGATAATAGCAAGCGGAACACCGAGTTCAGCCGTAAAACTTTTTTCACTTTTTCGTACAAAATATTTTTTTGAAAGAAGCAGATATATTGCATCTCGTGTTGTCGTCTTGCCAACACTACCAACAATGGCAATTATTTTTGGTTTATAGCGCTTCAGCACAAGTTGTGCTTCGTACTGAAATATACGTTTTATCAAAATCTTAAAGAAATTCATTATATGTACCTATTTTTTATCGGTCGGGAGGGACCTCGTAATAATTAATAAGAAATCGTACTGTATCACTAAACGGCATGGTCAAAGTTTCTGAACCGTATTTTGCCCCCTTGGGATTGTAGGCAAAAAAGAAAATTAAAAACTTCGGATTATAGGCAGGGAAAAAACCTACAAACGAGTGCAGAAACCTATCATCATAGTATCCCCCGCCTCCACTTTTAGCAATCTGTGCAGTACCTGTTTTTGCCGCGACACTGTAATTTTCTAGTTTAATTGCACCATTAGACAACACATGATCAACACTGTACACCATCATACGCGACACTTCATCGGCAGTTTCTTTTTTAATTACCCGATCACCTACACCTATTGCAGGTTCATCAACTAAACCAATTTTGTAATTTATTTTTTTAACCACATGAGGATGTATAAGCAATCCGCCATTTGCAATAGCCGATAATGCACGAACCGTAGACATTGGAGTAAGTGCGATACCTTGACCGAACGACGCAGTCACATGTTCCAAATCACGAGGTGCCTCCAAGTTTTTGACTTGATTACGTCCTTCATTCGGCAAATCAATACCAGTTTTTTCATTCAAACCAAACCGATACATATAGTCAGTAAATTGTGTATTACCAAGCAACCGCACAACATGCGCAACTCCCAAGTTCAATGATTGTGAAAGCACCTGTTGCATATCTACCACACCACGAGCCTTACCATCAAAATTAGAAATCTTTTTACCATTTACCATCATAGAACCGGTATCATCATATGTTGAATGAGCAGTAATCAGCCCCTTATCAATACCCGCAGCAATAGTGAGAGGTTTAATAATAGAACCCATTTCGTAGGTGTCCTCCACAAGCCGATTAGAAAAAACTTGGATATTTTTTTCTACCTGAGTGTTGTTTGGGTCAAATGTCGGATATGTATCCATCGCATAAATCTCTCCTGTTGTTGGGTTTATAATAATTCCCCCCACATAATCCGCATTCCATTTTGCAGTTGTGCTTGCTAAAACTTCCTGAAAAAATGATTGAACGGTTGGCTCTATTGTTGTCACAACATCACCCTCCTGTTTAATACTGTCCCCTGCGGTTGTTTGTTTGATATTAGAAAATATCTGAGCAAAAAAATTAACATATGCTGTATCAGTGCGGGCTAATACTGACTCGTACTGACTTTCTAGCCCATATCGTCCCGCATATTCGTTACCCTTAAACCCCAAAAAACCTATTGTATGTGCCGCCACATTTCCCCCAGGATAAAAACGCCATTTATCTTTGTATACTTTTAATCCTGGAATAGAAAGAGCACTAATCTGTTTTCCAACCGCTTCATCTACATGTTTTGCGATTTCCTCGTATGGGTCATTCTTTTTTGATGCTTTTGCCAGAAACACATCCCGGTCAAGCGGTAACAATGCATTTATTTTTTCATATACTGTTTCTGGATCCTTTAATATCTGTGGATTAATGGTAATAATAAAACCAGATTTGAGTGTTGCCGCAGAAACCAAACTACCGTCTTTATTCTGAAAAAATATCGTACCCCGAGAAAACACACCGGTTCCCGTTGTGGAATACTGTCGATCTGCTTTATTTGTGTACATTTCATTATTAACAATCTGTAACATGTACAACTTGCCAATAATCAAAAGAGCAAACAAAAAAATAAACAGCGACAATAGACGTATCCGCGTTGTGTAAGTGGATTTCATTATAAATATATTAACACACAAACAACCAAAGAATTAAATTTCTTTGTTGACGTACGACACATAACTAACTGATTTTTTTGAAATATAGGTTTTTGATGTCACTTCCTTGAACCCAAGAGAATATGCCAAAGGCAATGTAACAGCATTTCGCTGTGTAATATATTGAAATTCTTTGTTCCCGATAGACAACAATAGTGCTGATGATTTTGTTTCTAATTGTTCACGTGCAACTACATTACGAATGGTGACATTGATACAAAACATATAAAAACCCATGCACAGGAGCAATATACCGGACAATGTCCAGAACAGTATTTTATTCGTATCCATTTCTCGTATTATATCTGTCATATGTTTTGGTTTAATTATTAATTTTTTTCTATAATTCGTAATTTTGCACTTCGTGAGCGTGGATTCTCTTTTTGCTCTTCATCTGTCGGAATGATTGGTTTTTTATGTGTACGATGACCCAAACCTTCCACTTCTTTTTCCTTAAAAAATTGTTTGACGACTCGGTCTTCCAAACTATGAAATGATATGACCGCTATTCGTCCGTTCGGCAATAACCGATCAAACCCTTTCTGTAAACCCTCTTTCAAACTCTGGATTTCATCATTCACTGTAATGCGTAATGCCTGAAAAGTTTTAGTTGCTGGGTGGATTTTGCGGTGATGGTAGAACATCGGTGTTGCTGATTTAATGATCTCAACCAAATCAAATGTTGTTTCAATTGGTTTAACATCCCTCCGAGCAACAATTGCCTTAGCGATTTTGTATGCAAACTGTTCTTCGCCATATCCTTCCAAAATCGCTCTGATATTTTCTTCATCCCACATGTTAACAATCTCCCGTGCAGTGATGTCTTCTTCGGTTAACTCACGTTTGAATGACATGATCAGTGGTTCGTCTTTTTGAAACGAAAACCCCCGACCAGATTCCTCAAACTGATTAGATGACAAACCAATATCAAGCAGGATTTTATTTACTTTCTGAACGTGGACTGAATCCAACAGTGTATCTATTTGTCTGAAACTACCCTGCACATACGTTACTGCATACTGTGACAAGCGTGCCTGCGATCGAGCGATTGCATCAGGGTCAAGGTCAATACCGATCATGACAACGGTATTGCCGAACCTTTTACACACCTCTTCTGTATGTCCGCCATTACCAAGCGTTCCATCAACAAAAATATCACCTGCATTGATGTTGAGTTCGTCTATTGCTTCATGTAAAAGAACTGTCTTGTGGATCATAAGGATTTTTTATTCAGAATTACTACCATATATCTGGACTTTCAGATTTGGAACAAGTTCGAGGCGAAATGTGATTCAAAATTCGAGGCGTACTTACTGGTACGATGAGAATTATGAATTACATTTCAACAAAGAAATTGTCCGAATATGGAAGTCTTATAAAACACCCACTTGACCCAACTTTTCTGCAAGTGTGTCTGCTTGCTTTTCCACAACCTTTTTGTATTCACACCATGTCTTTTCGTTCCAAATCTCAACTCGTGATGACACGCCAATCACAACAACTTTGTTCTTGAGATTGGCACGATCGCGAAGGAAATCGGGAATCAAAATACGACCAATGGAATCCACTTCTACTTCAACTGCACCTCCAAACATAAAACGGTTAAAACTTCGATTGTCTGCCTGCAACAGTGATGACTGATTTAACTTTTCATCAATCTTTGCCCATTCTTTTTGAGTGAATACGAACAAACACTGATCAAGTCCGGGAGTTAACACAATTTTTTTTCCCATTTCAGAACGAAACTTCGCTGGAAGCGAAACTCGATTTTTTTCATCAATGCTGTGTGTGTATTCTCCAATCAACATGTGGGTGATTTTATAAAACAAACGTATCTCACATAAGTGGTTATGGAATATTACTCTGTGACGCTGGATACAGCGTCATGATGATTTTTATAGTTGCTACTGCTCCTTAAAAATCAATCACCCACAATCTCCCACTTGCTTAACATTATATACCACTTCTTCCCACCAGCAAACACCATTATCCACTTTTCTGTGGATAATGGTGTGCCATAAAACACTTATTTTAATTAGTAAAATAAGTACTTGTATTTTTTTATAAATATGATACAAATCGAGTAGAAAGGATTTCTTTATGAAAGAGTTTTTGTTGTATTGCGCTGGTCCAATATTGGGAACATCCTACAAAGAATGTACCTCGTGGAGAGAATATGTTGCAAACCAACTCCCACTACACATCACAGCGGTTTCTCCCATGCGAGGAAAAAAATATCTCGAAAATGAGAAATCGATTAGTCATTCCTATGAAGAATATCCATTGAGCAGTAAAAAAGGAATCACTTGCCGTGATCGCATGGATGTGATGAGATGTGACATGATTATAGTAAATTTTCTAGGAACGAAGAAGGTTTCTATCGGCACTGTCATGGAAATTGCTTGGGCAGATGCTTGGAGAAAACCAATCATTGTGGTCATGGAAAAAGATAATATCCATCAACACACCATCCTTCAAGAAGTCACTGGATTTATTGTATCTGACCTAGATGAAGCAATTAAAATTGTGGTATCCGTTTTATCCCCAACATTGTAGACTGAAAATCGCCACCCAGAGCCGACCGCTCGGGTGGCGTATTTTTTATTCTCATTCTTGCTTTAGTCGAAACTATCTATCTAGTATGATATTATTTTCAGAGGAGTACAAATAAAAAATGAGTAAGGACGCAAGGTTCGAGCCGGTAAAATATCTACGGACCAAGGATGGGAGATTTGCTTCTCCCAAAGGACCATGGATTAATGTTGCGAACTTCACACCGGAGGCTGTCCAGAGAATACATGATAGGATAGCAAAGATGAAGGTGGAAAAACCGAATGTTCCCCCATTATTCAATGGACTTATTCCTTCTTTGAGAGGAAGAATCCATCGATAATGATGTCTCCCTGCCCTACAAAAACTCCCTAAGGACAATACCTTAGGGAGTTTATATATTTAATATTTTTTATTCTTGCTTTGGACGCATGAGGGGAAATGTCTGTAATTCTCGTAATGGTTTATCTGCCAAAATTGCAAACAATCGTTCTCCAAATCCAAACCCGCATGTCGGTGGCATACCATGTTCTAGCATTTCAACAAACTCGTAGTCAGCCATCATGGCTTCAGTATCCCCTGCATCAATTAATTTTTGTTGTACCTCAAATCTCTCTCGTTGATCAATCGGATCATTTAACTCTGAATACCCCCTACCTACCTCGCTCCCAGCGATAATCGGCTGAAACATTTGCACGACTGGTGTACCTGAAATACTTTTTGCGAGTGGAGCAACAAGCACAGGATGATTGATAAGAAATGCTGGACCAGAAATATTTTTGCGACAATATTTCCACAGTGTATCAGTCAATCGTTCTTTATTACTCCCTTCATATGCAATACCAAGTTCCTCTGCCTTATGTGCCATGTCTGTTTCGCTTGCAACTCGGACATCAATGCCCGTCTGTTTTAATATTTCTTCACAATAATCAATCTGTTGCCATTCGTCAGCCAAATCAAATGTGTGTCCACGTGATGTGAATTTTGTTGCCCCAAAAACATCACGAGCAATGGTGATATATAAATCACGAACTAACTTCATACCATCGGTATAATCTGCGAATGACCAATAGAACTCCATATTTGTGAACTCTTGGGCATGTTCCGGGCTGGTGCCTTCGTTACGATAGACACGACCAATTTCAAATGTTTTAGAAAAACCAGCAGACATCAGTCTTTTCTGCCATAACTCCCCGACTGAAATACGCAAGTATACATCTAAATCGTAATCGTTGTGATGTGTTTTGAATGGAGTTGCCTCCGCCCCGCCTGTCGTTGTTTCTAGTGTGGGAGTTTCAACTTCCAGAAAACCTCGCTCTTTCATAAAGGTGCGCGTCACATCCCAAAACTTTGACTTTCTTTCTAGCAAGTCGTGCAAATCCCGATTCATTAATAAATCTAGATATCGCTTTCGATACCGTTCCTCTACATCTTGCAAGCCGGCCCATTTGTCGGGTAGTGGCAATAAAGTTTTTGTTGCTATAACCCAACTATCCATCATGACACTTTGCTCGCCTGTCTTAGACATAATAGGAACACCGGTCACAGAAATAAAATCACCAATATCAACCGCATCTACAAAAAGTGAAAAAACATCTTCAGGCAGAGAATCTTTTTTGATAATAACCTGTATTCGTTCGGTACCATCAAACAACACAACAAATAGGATTGACCCCTGACCACGAATGACCATGACTCGTCCGGCAACTGATACTGCAACTGCTTCTCGTTCATACCGATCAAAATCCCCTTTCAACACCGCAATGTCAAAATCACGAGGAACTTTTGCAGGATATGGATTGATCCCTTTTTGTTTGAGTATATTTAATTTTTCCAACCGCACAGCACGTATTTCTTCTAGTGAAGTCATAATGGGATTACTATATCATGTTATATATCCTATGCCCAACTCTATTGGAGTTCGTTTCCTGGAGACAAAATCCCGCAACTGCAGACGTTGCTTGGGTCTGGCGCGTAATGAAAACCAGCGGGAGGAGCAGCACACATGTATTTTGGACACATTTCTTTAGTTTTACTGCCCGCTGTACTGCTACATGATAATACCATTCCACACTGACTTGCTGGATCAAAACTTGGACCTGCTACATATGAACATCCTGCTGGAGGTGCAGCGTAATCACAAACCATAAAGAATTTTGTTGTCGGAGCTGGACATGGTGCAAATGAACACTGTGGACCGGTTGCCCCAACAAATGTTTTGCCATCTGGACACAATTTCATTACGTTTGTACATGCAAGAGGTACTGGGTTTGCACTAAACGGCGGTGTTGTTGTAGGTAATTGAGGATTCGTAGGATTTGAACTAAACGGTGGCGTCGTTGTTGCAGGCAATGGAGGGTTTGTAGAATTTGAACATGTTATTTCACACGTGTTTGGATTCTGTACTGGAACACCATTACATGATGGCATATACAACAAACCTGTATCACATTTTGGAGTCGTTGTTGGACATGCAGAAAATTCACATCGAGGACCAGTTCGTCCAACATATGTTTTACCATCAGGACACAGTTTTGCCTCCATCGTACATGCCACAGGCATTATTGGATTCACGGGATTAACTGGAGGAACAACTGTTACTGGATTAGTTGGTGAGACCTGAACAGGTGTACTTGTAGACTGATCACAACCGTATATTTCATTCAATTTCAGACGACTAACACGCCCAATAAAACCATTTGGTCGCTCAAGTCCTGTTGGTACCAAAATATCATCACGATATTTTTCTTGAAATTTAGAAACAGCAGACTGTGTTGATGCCAAAAAGACGTCTTTGTCTTTTTCTTGATTGTTTATTGTAAAGCCTTCTTTCTCAAGTACCGCCTGTAAATCGGCAACTTTTTGACCAGAACTACCATAACCGAAATTGGTACTAAATACATAACAACCAGGTCGAGAAATGCCTGATGTTGCTCCTGTTGTCGCATTTTTAACTTGTGCAAGCTGGACTTGTAGACTCTGTATCTGAGCAAGCAATGAATTAATAACTGCCTGCAATTCATCTACAGTTGCTGCACGTGTAAATATAGGTATTAATAAACACAATACAAAAACAACTGCGATAAGATATTTGTGTATGATTTTCATACACTCAATTATACCATAGAGAGATATTATTTCACATCCACAACCGTGTAAGAAAGTTCTCCATTGGGAGCGCTATACATAAAATGTTCGCCTTTCTTTTTACCCAATATCGCCTGACCAAACGGTGAACGAATAGATATTTTATTTGATGTCACATCTGCCTCTTCTGAACCTACAATAGTATAGACAAACTCTTTGCCATCTTTTTTGACAGTAACTACTGAACCCACATTGACAGCACCAGTTGCGTGCTGGCTAGAAACAATCACAGCATTTTTAAGCAAGGATTCTAGTTTTATAATACGGTCTTCAATGGTTGCTTGCATATCACGAGCTTCGTGATATTCAGCATTTTCCGACAAATCACCGAGAGATTTCGCATATTCCAAATTTTCTGCTACCTCCTTGCGTCGTTTACCCTTTAGGTCAATTAATTCCTGTGTAAATTCATCAAATTTTTCTTGAGTGAGATATTCTTTTTCGTTCATTGTGTGAATGTAAAATAAAAATAATTACCGATATACTATCAGATTTTGGCGATTTTAGCAAAAATATCGTTTTACTTTAGATATTCTGGAGCATATATTGACATCCAATCAAATACACCCCGCATAACACCCACCGCCCCAAACTGATTGACTTTTGATGCTTTTTCCATAACAACAACGTACGCATAATGAGGATTTTTGTATGGCCAAAAACCAATAACCCACGAGTTTACCTGATCTTTATTAACTCCAATCTGAGCAGTACCTGTTTTTGAGGCAACTTCCACATACGGAACATTGATTGATACCGATGTACCATCGGTCACACCAAGTCTCATACCTTCTTTGACTATCGTATAGTATTTTTTATCCATCGATATGGTACCGGAGATTTTTGGTTTTTCGTCTTTTATATACAGTGGCGTTAATAATGTTCCTTCATTTGCTAAAGCCCCTACCGCACGGATAACCTGTATCGGAGTAACCTGAAACCCATATTGACCAATGACTGAGTTATACGTATCGCCAACACGCCACGCTTCCCCATCAAATGTTTGTTTCTTCCATTCTGGATCTGGAATAATACCTTTTTTCTCACCGGGGAAAATTGCTCCGGTGGTTGTGCCAAACCCAAACATGCGGACATATTTTTCTATATTAGTGATGCCAATTCCTTTCTGGTCCTGATACCCACCCCCTACCTCATAAAAATAGACGTTTGACGATACCGCTAATGCACGACGCAAATCAACATATCCATGTGCCTTCCAGTCGTTAAATGTAGATGTTTTTGTTTTATCATATGGATTTGGAATAGAAATAGAACCGGTACTCAATATCTGTTTTTTTGGATCAATAACCCCCTGCTCCAACACGCCCATAGCAACGAATGGTTTTATAATAGACCCAGGAGTATACAAACCATTAATCGTACGGTTCAAAAATGGATTATTTTTATCTTGTAACCACCCGTTGATTTTGCTTGTACTATCGCCACTCGTCATTGTTTGAGAATCGTATTCAGGAAAATTAGCATTAGCGATTATTTCGCCCGTATGTACATCCATAATAACAGCGGCGCCACCTTTGAATCCTGCCCGACGAGCCAAATCTAGCATTGATTCGTACAATTTTTTCTGTACCCGAGCATCAATTGATAGGACCAGATTTTTACCATTTTGTGGTGGCTGTACAACACTTTCAGACATAACTTTTCCTTTTACATCTGTCTCCACAATTTTCATACCATTTTTACCAGACAAAACCGTATCGTATATTTTTTCCAGACCATCTTTTGGGTCAATTTTTGTCTGATAATATACCCCCGATGAATCTTTAGACGGATATTTAATGTACCCGATAACAGTAGACAGCCCCGTAGAAGTTGCATACACCCGTAAAGAAAAATCCGAAGTGGTTGCGGTGTTAATTGTATTCCACGCAAGTTCTTTACCATTGCGATCTACTATTGCACCACGATCAGCAAAAATAACAGTAGTATGCAACCGATTGTTTTCGCTTTTTGCTTTTAATGTTGCCCCATCAACGACCTGTAAATGCCACAATTTACCAACAAAAATAACCGCAACACACACCATAAATAATGCGACCATTCTAAACACATTCACACTAATCGGTTTTTCTATTCTGCCCTCAAATTGGTGTGTATCAAATTCTGGTAGATTTTTAGAGTCAAGAAAAATCTCATCGGGATCGATTGGGTTATATCTGCCATTGATTTTTTTTCTAAAATAATTTTTTACAAAATGAAACATAATGTTATGTTCGTATACGAGTCCGTACAAGCAAAACGACAACAAGAAACACCAGACTAGATAATAGTCCGACATACGGAAAAGCAAACTTGCTCGCATACAGTGTATCAAAAATAAAACCAAAAAATAAGACCTCAATATAAACAGGAAAATAAATAGTGAACAGAGCAAGCAATACAACAGACAACCACCACGGCATCACAAGTACCACAATATACACCACAATAAACAAAATAATTCGTGTGTAAAATGGATTGGTTTTCATATACAAAAACTTATATCACAATGACTGTTCGACAAAAACCCATTTTGCAGAAAAAACATTTCCCGGAAAACGAATGTAGATGGTTTTGAACGAACTCTGCGAATTAGTATCAATATACTGTACGCTACCGATAACAGACGGTGTAAGAGCAGGATAGACAAACACATCACCCCACACAACATCAGTATCTTTTGGAACTTCAAGCACCATGTTTTCTGCACCCATACCAACTAGTTCGTAGGTTGCACCAGTTCGCTCCAAAACCGCTCCTTGTTTTTGATCTCCATTTGAAAACAAAGTAACAAGCGCTGTATGAGATGTCACATGTGTCACCAGTCCGATGATAACATTACCTGACAGATACACCTTATCCCCCAACTGAACACCTTGTTCTGTCCCCACATCAAGCACCATAGTGTCATACGGTGATCGGGGAGGTTTAGATAAAATGCGAGCAAACACACGTTCGTTTTTTGGGTCACGACCGAGCAAACTTTTTAATTCCTGATTTTCTTTTGTGATAATATCGTAGTCAATTTCTTTTAGTTTTAATGCTTCTATTTCTGTATGCAATGTATTATTTTCTTTAACCAAAGTTGACTGAAACGCAATATAACTTCGGATATTTGTTCCGATACTTCCTACAAAATCACGGACAAGCCACACTGGTCGAGCAACTGTAACTGAAACAGTCCGAACACCCGTACGAGCCACTGCTGTAATACCGATAAATAAAAGTACAACCGCAATAATAGCGATAATCGTCTTGCGATATGCATAGACTGGTTTACTTTTTAGGCGGTAACTCATCTTCGTTTGAAATAAGAACATCGTGGTATGTGTCCATATGTTCTAAAATAATACCTGTGCCACGACAGACGGCTGTCAATGGTTCTGCTGCGATATGCACGGGGATTTTTGTGTATTCACTAATTAACTCAGCCAATCCTTTGATTAATGCCCCGCCACCAGCAATATAAATACCTCGTTGCATCACATCAGCAAGTATTTCGGGAGGAGTTATCTCAAGCACCTCTTTTGTTGATTCAACCAATGTGTTAATTGATTGTGAAATCGCTTCACGAATATCAGAATCAGTCACAACAACTTCACGAGGTAAACCAGAAATCAAATCCCGACCTTTAATAGATGCTTCCAGTGGTACCTCAGATGGAAGTACCGCCCCAATAGCCATTTTTATATTTTCTGCCGTTTTTTCTCCAATCAAAATCTTAAACTCACTTCTAATATATGAAATAATATCTGCATTCAATTTATCACCAGCAATACGTAAATTTTTTGACTGAACAACTCCCCCCAAAGAAATGACCGCAATGTCAGATGTCCCCCCGCCAATATCAATCACCATACTACCAACTGGTTCTAGTACGGGAAGCCGGATACCAATTGCCGTTGCCATTGGTTCCTCTACGATATGAACTTCAGAAGCACCTGCATTTTTTGTCGCGTCTCGTACTGCGCGTATTTCTACGTTCGTGATACCAGACGGTACACCAACAACAACACGCGGACCAAGTAATTTTTTATTATCTTTTTGCGCTTTATTAAGGAGGTATGTAATCATTTCTTCTGTCACTTCAAAATCAGAAATCACTCCGTCAACAAGCGGTCGCACCGCAACTATATGCCCCGGAGTTCTGCCAAGCATCATTTTTGCATCTGTACCAACAGCCACCACCTGACCTGTTTTTTGATTGACCGCTACAACCGATGGCTCGTTAAGTACAATTCCTTTCCCACGCAAATAAACGAGAGTGTTGGCAGTACCAAGATCAATACCAATATCATTTGAAACAAGCCGTTTGAACTGTTCAAGATTCTTTATCATCATCAATCATACTATCCTAAAAACCCCTTTTGAGCAAAAAGAAAACCCCGCCTTAGGACGGGGTGTGTGAAAGGGAGATCATCGCCATTTTTACGGAAATTTTCTCAATCAGATTAAGAGGTGTGTGGGGAACGCTCCAACGTCTTGAGCTACTCCGAGGCTCCCTCCCCTTCATTGGGAATAAATTATCACAATTAGCATTTATTTGTCAATCATGTTTTGTATTAATTGATCCTCGGTTATATAAAAAACCGCACGGGGCGCGCCATTGGGCGCCCCGTGCGGGAAAAACTACACCAACCAACCGATCTGTCCATCGTATTCCCCCCACCGGGAGAAACACATGTACACCCTCCCTTCCCCAGGATCTTCAAGACCAGGGGAATAGGAATCTTTTGAGAGAACAAAACAATCCTCCCAAAAATCCGCCACCTCCTCATCTACTGGAGAGCTGATCACATCCGCAGATATGATCTTCCCCTGAGCGAGAACGTTCTCCTCGAAAAAGGTGTATATCTCCTGAAGCGGGGTCTCTTCGGGAAAAGGGAAATTCTTCACCTCTCCACCCTCAAAAAAAGCACGCAGAATCATAAACCCTCCAGCACCACGTTATGGCCGGTGCCACCAATTTTAAGAACTTTACATATGTATTATACACATATATTATATATTTGTCAAGTTATTAACTTTAATGTAATGGTAATTTAGTTTTTTAGTTTGTCCATCGCTTGTTCAGCAGTTAACAACTCCGAGTCATTGTCTGTACGGAATTTTACCTCCACCTTGCCTTCTGCCACTGTTTTTTCACTCACCACAAAACGCACAGGAATACCAATCAAATCAGAATCAGCAAATTTTTCTCCTGCTCGAAGCGGACGATCATCATAGAGGACCTCTACTCCTTGTTTACGAATATCTGTATACAAATCATCTGCAAATTTTACTACCGCTTCACTATCGCCCAACCGAACAAGATGAACAGCAAATGGTGCGACTTCTTTGGGCCACACAATCCCCTTATCATCCGAATACAATTCAACGATTGTACCCATCAGTCTACCAGGACCAATCCCGTAACTACCCATGACCACAGGTTTTTTCTCTCCGCTTTCATCAACGTACAATAAACCAAGCGCATCAGAAAATCGCGTGCCAAGTTTGAAAATGTTTCCAACTTCGATCGCTTTTCGTTCCACTAATTCATCCCGTGAAATACCAAGGTCTGATAACACCTCGTCTGTATTTACTTCTTTATTAATTGCAATTTTTTTATTTTCATTTACATAAATCACATCTTCACCCGTATCGCAAATAGTCTGAAACTCATGGCTATATTTAGAAAAAACTCCACCAGAAGCAAATGTTTTGTATGTTTTTTCACCCAAACCAACTCTATCAAAAATCCGTACATATGCATCTGATGCTTTTCCATAAAACTCATCCAATCCTTCCTGATCTTTATCAAAAGAATACAGGTCTTTCATAATAAATTCACGAGTACGCATAATGCCACTTTTGGCACGGATTTCATTTCTGAATTTTGTTTGAAATTGGTAGACAGAAAAAGGCAGGTCTTTGTGTGACTGCACATGTTTTGTAATCATCCGAGTAATTGGTTCCTCATGCGTAATCGCCAAACCAAGTTCCGTGTCATTTTTTAATTTAGTTTTGAACCAAATATCTACCATACTATCGTCCCATCGATTTGTTTTTTCCCATGTTTCCTTTTCTTGGAGTGATGACATGAAAATCTCCTGCCCACCAATAACATCCATTTCCTCACGAATTATGTTTTCTATTTTTTTGAACACTCGTAGCCCAAGTGGCAGATAGTCGTATACTCCAGCCATTTCTTTCTGGATGTACCCTGCACGAATGAGTAATTGTGCATTTTTTGAGGCCTGCCCGACTGAACCGTCGTTCGGGCGGGCCTCATCACTTGGGGCCTCCTTGCGTGTTTTTGTAAAAAGTTGTGATTGTCTCATTTATTTATCATATAGGAAAAACGACTTTTGAGCAAAAGAAAACCCGCCAGAGGTCATTAATAAGAAATCAGGATTAATAACCATGCTCAGATATAGCCACAAAGAAACCCTCAAATTTGGATGCAGTTCGCGGAGGGAGAGAAAAAAGTTTGGAGCCGTACTTTAATGTACGGTGACAAACATTTTTTGAATTCCGACAAAGAAATGCGCCAAATTTGAGAGTTTCTTACAATAATAATTTAAGAATATCGTGCCCCGTAATGACAAACATAAGCAATAACAGAAAAGCAAAACCAACCGCGTTAGCCCACTGAAATACTTTCGGTGGTATTGGTCGGTGAATAATAACCTCAATCAAAATAAATAATAGTCGTCCCCCATCAAGCGCAGGAAATGGCACAAGGTTGATAACTGCAAGATTAATAGAAATAAGAGCAACCAGTGATAGCAGATATACAAAACCCAATTGTCGTGCCTCACCAACGGAACCAGCAATACCGACCGGACCAGCAACCTGAGACAAGTCGGCTTTCAATGTCACCGCATTCCATAAAAATGTACCGAGACCGATTACTGTTGTTTTGATAAGACCAACTGTAGTTTTGCCACCTTCATACAGTGCCTGCCAGACAGGAAGTTTTAGTGTGCCGATTGTATCCATAGAAATACCGACACCAAACCCATCAGAAACTAAACCTGTTTTTGGTTGTATAAAAATCGTCTGGGTAGGAGTGTCCCCTCGTCGATATAACATTTGAACTTGTTCTCCATTACTATTTTTAATCAATAATGAAATGTGTTCTGGAGTTAATTCCTCGTCTTGTAAAGAATTGTTGCCTGCACCTACAAACAATAGTGTGTCCCCTGATTTAAGACCTGATTTTTCTGCTGGCGATTCTGGAAGCACTTGCAATATCACCACGTGAGGATCTTTGATTGCAACGTCTTTAACGTAATTAACTGGAGATGGAAAACCAATCATAAATCCGACGGAAATAAGTAACCATGCAAAAAGAGCATTGAATGTTACTCCGGCAACGAGCACCGCTGATTGAATCCATTTTGGTTTGTAATAAAAACTACGAGGTTTATCTTGTTCAGAAATTGGGTCCTCGTGAATATCCTCACCAAATATTTTTACAAAACCACCAAACGGAATCCAGTTGAGAGAATACAGGGTTTCGCCAAACTTTTTACCCCATGCTCGGGGTGGTAACCCCAACCCAAACTCATCAACACGAATGCCAGATTTTTTGGCAACAATAAAATGCCCAAACTCATGGACAAGAATTAAAACAGCAAGTGCAATTATAAATATGATGACAGACATATGTTGTATTGATATGGATCAAATGTATAAAAATCTGGTTGAAATCACATCTTTTTGAAACCGTCGCAGGCGGGTAGCCGAGAGCCGAGCGGCGCGACAGCCCGTCGCGAACGCGTGTTTCAAAAAGATATGATGAGAAAGAGATTTTTATTTTACTCAGTTATTTCTTTCTCTTTTTTAGCAAACACCTCATCTAATGTTTTCCCTGCTTCATCTACCATTTTCTGCAATTCTGTTTTGACACGAAACTTTTCATCTTCTGATATAGTGCCACTTTTTTCCTGTGCATCTACATCTTTTATTATTTTCTCCCGTTCATTCCGCAACGTCACCCGAGCATCCTCTAATTTTTGTTTCGCAACTTTGATTAATGCGGTACGTCGCTCACCTGTTAATTCTGGAAATGTGACTCGTAAACCAACACCATCAACCGCAACTGAAAGACCGAGGTCTCCTGCAACGATTGCCTTCTCAATTGCTTTTGTCTGTGTTGCATCCCACGGAGTAATACGAATCATTCGCGCGTCCTCAACGGACATGTTTGCAACTTGATTGATTGGCATCTCGGTGCCATATGCCTCAACTTTTATTCCATCCAAAATTGCAGGTGTTGCACGACCAGTACGAATGGTAGCCATTTCTCGTTTAAGCCACTCTTCTAATTCTTTTATATTTTGTCTAAATGGTGTGAAATTGTATGCCATACCTGCATTATAGCATTTCTAATAAAAAATAATATGACCCCAGCAATATGGAACTGCTAGGGTCACGGAACCTACCGGTGGGGCACCTTTTTGTGCCGAACGAAACGGATGTTATGTGTTTCGCTTAGCAAACAGATAAGTTTGCCAACTGCCTGTTCAAACTCGGATGAACGGCGTGTGTTTTTGAAATGATGCAATAACTCTCTCAAGATCAACTCCATTGTTTCCACCCGACTGTCCAAAGAAAAATCAGAATATATCAGGTGATCCGTTACAAGTTCAGTTAGGTAATCAAAAATCGACTGATACCCACATGTATCAAAAATCCTAGCAAGAACGGGTCTGTCCCCGTTCACACTGAATTTCACCTCGTTCTTTCTCTTATTAGCAATCAGATATTTATAGACCAATTCATCAAATTGATCCAGACTCTGTACGATAGGGAGACTAGACATACAAACCCCTTTCCACCTTTGTTATACCACCAATTGAACCCACAATCAAACAGATAACATCACTTGCTCTAATATCATCTTGACTGGGGCACCACGATCATAGAGTGATGCTCGGGCTTGCTCACAGATTTCTAATGCATGGGCAGATTTTTCCACTCCATTATGATACAACTCTGCTTCAATCTGATTTAACAGCACAACTGCATCTTGTTTTGTTTTTTCTTCATCAGCAATCCCTTGAACAATTTCTTTCACCAGCGCCATTTTTTCTGCTAATGGTTTTTTCAGTAGTGACCCTGGTAGCACAGATGCCCCATGCCACGCACTATCCGAAATGATGTGAACACGAGAACGTAATGTAGGGAGTAATATGTCTTGCGGAATAAGAACAAAAAAATGT
Organism: Patescibacteria group bacterium; assembly: GCA_030917185.1. Lineage (GTDB taxonomy): Bacteria > Patescibacteriota > Minisyncoccia > Phycocordibacterales > DATDWN01 > JAUPVF01. The sequence goes on along the minus strand of JAUPVF010000050.1, from coordinate 3,829 downwards.
GTGCCTTCTGTCGGCTCTTCAAAAACCTTTAGCAATGCGTTTTGGGCTTCTTCGGTAATCACACTAATTTGAATAATAAAAATCTTTCTACCACCAGCAAAACCTTTTCGCTCTTCTGCGATAAATAATTCATGAGCATCATCTTTAGTAAATGTGTCTGACACAAAAACTCGCATATCAGGGTTTCCCGCAACAGAAAACTGTAATGTATGTTCTAAAAAATCATCAAGACTTTGTCGGGCAGATACAACATCCCCAACACAAACATATGCATGGTGTAATGCTCCGGTTTTTTTATATGTATCCTCAAATATGTTCATACTATCGCTTTGCAATAATAGTCCGTTTGTAGGTATCCAAATGTTCCAATGCAATACCCGTTCCCTTAACCACACAATACAACGCATCTTTTGCTAACACCGCTTTTACACCCGTTCGCCGAAACACCAGTTCAGGGAAATTACGTAACTGTGATGTACCTCCAGTCATAATGATACCTCGGTCAATAATATCAGAGGAAAGTTCTGGCGGAGTTTCTTGCAACACATCCTTAATCGCCTTAATCATTTCTCGCAAATCTTTACTGATTGCTTTTACGATTTCATTTGTTTTTATTTCCACACTTCGAGGAAGTCCTGAAATAAAATCGCGACCATTAATCGTGATTGATAATTCCTCATCAAGAGGAATAGCCGAACCAACTTTTATTTTGATGTCTTCAGCAGTTTTATCTCCAATACCCAAATTGAATGTTTTTTTAATATAATCCGCAATTGCGTAATCAATTTTATTCCCCGCACATTTAACTGAAGTTGACGAAACAATACCTCCCAAAGAAATCACTGCCACGTCAGTCGTCCCCCCACCAATATCAACAATCATATGACCCATTGCCTCATGAATCGGAATACCTGCACCAATGGCTGCCAATATCGGTTCCTTAACCACATACGCATTTTTTGCACCCGCTCGTATCGCTGCCTCAATAACTGCACGACGTTCTGTTGAAGTCACTCCGGCAGGAACCGATACCAGCACCTCAGGTTTAACAAAATTCCATTTGCCGAGCGCTTTATCCATGTAATACCGGAGCATTGCCTCTGTAACCCGATAATCAGCAATCACTCCGTCTTTCATTGGTCGATAGGCAATAATACTGTCTGGAGTACGTCCAATCATTTGTTTTGCTTCTATTCCAATAGCCATTATTTTATTGTCTTCTTCCGACACCGCAACTACAGATGGCTCATTGAGCACCACACCGCGACCAGGCACAAAAACCAACGTATTTGCTGTGCCCAAGTCAATACCTAATTTTTTGGAAAAAATGCTCATATGCACTATAATATCCCACATGAGTAATAAATCAAAACTGAACACGGCGATCGGAATCGGTATCCTGATTCTCATTATCGGCGGAATATTATACAACACAGGATACAGACTGACCGATCATTATTGGATTGGTAAAATCGGTCAAGTTAATATTACTCTCGCGTTACCAAATACAACAGTTATCATTGACCAAAACACAAAAATAACCACCACAAAAGACAATGAGACGGTCACTGTCCCGTTGTCGCCCCGATATCACAACATTATTGTTACTCGTGAAGGATATTTTCCGTGGACAAAAAATATAACTGTCCCAAAAAATGGGAGCATTTCCCTCAAACCTTTTTTTGTCAGCCAAAATCAGAGTGGACAGATTATTACACAAAATGATCCAGAGTATTGGACCATCAAATATTCTGTACAGACAAAAACATTACCAACAAAAGACAATCCGCTTGTTGCATCCGATAACACCCGTCTCTGGGTAGAAGAAAACAGTATTCTTACACAATTAGGAACATCAACCGTCCACACAATCATCACTCCAGATACAATTGTTCGCAATGTCACTTTTTACAAAAACCGCTCGGATGCAATTATTTTTTCAACATATAACAGTGTGTATGTTATTGAATCATCAACAGACAGCATCCAAAACTTTATGCCACTATACAAAGGAGGATCACCATTATTCATCCCCGTTGATGAAAACTCTCTCTATGTTTTGGACGGCGATACCCTGATGCAGGTCGTGATATAATGCTTCTATGCATATCGTGACTGTCATCCCGCTCTCTCGGGGCATATCTAAAGACGTACTCACATATTTTAGCAAGGAATTGGTCACACCCGGTTCAATTGTCACAATACCAGTACGCAAAAAAACCGTGTATGGACTCGTTGTTGGTATACGTGACGCAACCGAAATCAAATCTGATCTCAAAACACTGTCATACAACATCAAAAAAATCAGCACGGTCCACACCCACTCATTTCTGTTGGACTCATTTATTCGAGCAATTCATAAAATCGCTAACTACCATGCCTCTAGTGTTGGTAGTACACTGTCCGCGTACATCCCAAATGCAATACTAGAACAAAGTGACCAGTTAGAAAAAATCTCTAATACAGAAACTCCTCCTTCTTTTTACGAAACAGTTCTCCTGCAATCCACCGACGAAGAACGTTATGCCACATACAAAAGTTTGGTACGTGAAGAATTTGCCCGTGGTAAAAGTGTTTTTTTCTGTTTACCGACAACGGAGGACCTGAAAAATGCTCATGCTGTTTTAGAAAAAGGCATAGAAAAATACGCATATGTGCTTCATGCGCGGTTGTCAAAAAAAGAAATCATTTCTATCTGGAACACACTCATCACCGAACCTCATCCCGTACACATCATCGCTACAAGTTCATTCCTGTCCATTCCCCGAACAGACATCAGTACACTGATTATTGAAAAAGAAAGTTCCCGAAGTTATAAAATGCAGGTCCGTCCATTTATTGATATACGTACTTCTGCCACGTATATCGCCAAGGAAATGAATCGCCGGCTAGTTTTTGGCGATACACTGCTCCGAACAGAAACTCTATGGGAACACAAAAACGGCACATATGCAGAGTTGTCCCCCCTCAAATTTCGGTCACTGACCACAGCAACATGCACACTCGTACCGTTACGCCAACCTGAAGATCAGGTCAAGAAAAAATTTGCCTTGTTCAGCACCGAACTAATGCATACACTGGAACATGCCAAAGAACACAACGAACATGTTTTTCTTTTCTGTGGTCGCAAAGGGTTATACCCTCACACAGTCTGTAGTGACTGCGGAACTGTTGTGACATGCAAAAACTGTAATGCGCCTGTTGTGTTATATAGTAAGAAAAAAGGAGATGTGATGGATAACTTATTTGTTTGTCATCATTGTGGTGAACGGCGCAACGCACAGGAACTTTGTGTTCATTGTGGCGGATGGAGATTACAAACACTCGGCATAGGTATTGATGCAGTAGTAAAAGAGATTGAAACACTGTTCCCACAGATACACATATACGCAATGGACAAAGAACGAGTGACCACCCACCCTCAGGCAGTCAAAATTCGTGACACTTTTTATGCTCACCCAGGCAGTGTCATGGTCGGTACCGAAATGGCACTTCCCTACCTCAACCAAAAAATCGCACACACTGCAGTTGTGTCGCTGGACTCCTTTTTTTCCATTCCCGATTTTAGAATCCATGAAAAAATATTTCATATATTACTCCATCTCAGATCAGTTTCAGAAAAACAGATGCTTGTACAGACGCGACAAGTTAACACCAAGATATTTGACTATGCTCTCCGTGGAAACTTGGCAGATTTTTATCGTGATGAAATAGATGAACGAAAACAGGTTGGTTACCCACCGTTTGTAACATATATCAAACTAACCATTGAAGGAGAGAAACAAACTGTCAAAAAACAAATGACTGAAATTGCCACCGCACTGCATCC
>JAUPVF010000008.1 GCA_030917185.1 Patescibacteria group bacterium | reverse complement strand
CTACCGTTCATCAGATGTGTATATTCACTCAACCGGACACGGAAACCGTGGTGAACTAGAGTGGTTACATAAAAAAATCAAACCTCATTTCTTTATGCCAATGCACGGTAGTCATTACATGTTGAAACAACACGAGGAACTTGCCAAATCAATTGGCATGCCACCTGAAAACATCTTGGTTCCTGATAACGGATCAATACTAGAAATCCAAGATGAGGGTACCAAATTTGTCCGTCTCAAAGAACAAGCACCAAACGGAATGGTCATGGTGGATGGTTTTTCTATCGGAGATGTCCAAGAATTAGTAATGCGAGACAGAAAAATGCTTGCCCAAGATGGTATGTTTGTTATCATCGCAAGTATTAACACCAAAACCGGCAAACTGAAAAAATCTCCTGATATTATTTCACGTGGATTCGTCTACTTACGAGAATCACAGGATCTGTTACAACAAGCACGCTTGATTATCAAAAAAAGTGTTGAAGACACAACCCGTGGAATGAACCCGATTAACTTTGATTTTGTTAAATCAACAGTATCCGATAATGTTGGACGATTTTTATTCCAAAAAACAGCAAAAAAACCAATCGTCATTCCTGTTATTCTCGGTGTCTAAAAAATAATCTTAGTCAAAAAATACGTTCTACGGTATACTAATCGTATATGGAACGTATTTTTTCATGCTTCAAACAAAGCAAATTGCTTAATGCTGTTTTTTTGTCTAACATTTTTCTGTCATTTCATTATTACTTGATTATCTATGTGAACTCAACGTTCCTTAACACAATTTTCTCTGAAACACAGGTCAGTACTTTGTATATCATCGCCGCATGCATCAACACTCTCCTCCTCTTAAACGCATCAAAAATCTTAGCCGCAATTGGTAACTACAAAATGGCAATGTATGCCATAACCATACAACTACTTGCAATGTCCGGAATAATTGTTTCTACCAACCATTTTCTTACTGGTTTTTTCTTCATTCTGACTGAACTCTGTATCCCCGCTATACTATTTAGTTTGGATATTTTTCTGGAAAGCGCATCGGGTGACGAGACAAAAACTGGTGATATTAGAGGTATCTTTTTAACCCTTTCAAACACCACACTTGTTATTGCACCAAGTGTTGTTGGAGTACTGTTGCTCGGAAATGTCTATGGATATGTATACGGCCTCTCTGTACTGTTTCTTATCCCCCTTTATTACGTTATAAAAAAATATTTTAGTGGCTATGTTGATGGACCTGCGAACCATATTCAAATACGGCAAACTATTCGTGAGTACCTCAGAGATCAAAAATTGTATAATGTTTTTTCTATTTATTTCCTGCTTCAGTTGTTTTATGCTTTTATGGTTGTCTACACGCCAATGTATCTTACTCGGTATATTGGTTTTAGTTGGGCAGAGACAGGTGTGATGTTTACCATCATGCTCCTACCTTTCATTCTATTTGAATTACCTGTTGGAGATTTAGCAGACAGAAAATACGGAGAAAAAGAGTTTTTGACTATCGGGTTAGTGATTATGGGATTATCAACTATGTTTATTAGTTTTATTACAGTTAAAAGTTTCTTTATCTGGACCGCAATTCTGTTTTTAACTCGTACAGGCGCAAGTATCGTAGAGGTAACCAGTGATAGTTATTTTTTCAAAATGGTCAATCAAAACAAAACCGATGTGATTAGTTTTTATCGGGTTGCTCGACCATTGTCGTATATCGTCGCACCTATCATCGCAACCTTATCACTCCAGTTCATTCCTTTTGAATACACATTTATCATCATCGGTATCTGCATGATCATCGGCACACACTTCAGTATGGCTTTGGTTGACTCACGATAATACGCAAAACCGCTACTAAAAAACACCCGATTTATCGGGTGTTTTTTAGTTAGAATACTATTTCTGCATGTTACTACAATCACCTCCGCAATGCCATGCACCCATTCTCCCGCACGTTCTACAACGACGCATCATCATACTAACCCCAACAAGAATAATAATAACTGGCCAAATCAAATCCCAACTGACCAGTGCAATATATCCTAATTCTTTTAAGAGAAACAAAACACCAATGATTGTAACTATAATTCCTGCCATCATATTTTTATATCTTAAATTAATAATACTTAACTTATTTTAACACAACTGAGAACCCCGAACGAGTGGCTCAACCAAATCTTTTAATGGGCACTCTGCAACACCAACAACTTTATCCGCACCACCATAATAAATATAGACAATGCCGTTTTTGACAACAGAGCCACAAGGAAAGACAACATTATTTACAACTCCAACTTTTTCATATTCCTCTGTCGGCTCAAACACCGGATCTGTACTACGCGCCAATACAATCGTTGGGTCATTGAGATCAAGTAATACTGCTCCAATACGATAAGTTGAATGACGTTTTGATACACCGTGATACAGTAAAAGCCAGCCGTATTTTGTTTTAATTGGAGGACCAGAAATACCTACTTTATTACTATCCCACATACCAACACGCGGACCGAGCACCACAATGCATTTGTTGATACGTTCTGTATTAAAATCTAACGTATCTACATAGTCACCACAAATATCTGTTCCAACTCGATGGAAAATAAGATATTTTCCATTAATTTTTTCATCAAAAATACATGAGTCTTTATCATCAACCCCTTCCGGTGTTAATAACACCGGCATGTCCCATTCAAATTTTCGCTGCAAAAAATCATGCAGGGAAATTGATGTCACTGCTACTCGTGGCGAATGAATACCGTCATATGCTGTATAACACATATAAATCCTCTTACCGATAATCATCACCCGAGGATCTTCTGCCCCAGAATTAGCATTTTCTTTTGCTTTCATTTCAAAACCTGCACGGGGAACATATATCGGGTTTGGTAAACGTTCAGCAATCGTCACGCCGTCCATGCTCACCGCCAAACCAACAGTAGATGTGTTATCAAACGACATTGCGCGGTAAAAAATATACACCACACCATCATGAATCAACGCCCCAGGATTAAACACCGCAAATGCTTCCCATGGGTGACCAGGAATAGGCGCAAGAATCGGATTATACGGCGCTCGGACAAACATATTACTCCCCCGTTCCGGAGATTTCATAGATGACAAAAGGTCAATAAGCATTACACTTGCTCGACAAACCACATTGTCTGCTCCTCCGTAATAAATATGTAGAATGTCTTTCTCCAATAATGCTCCCGATGGAAAAACAATTTCGGAAACCATACCTCGTCGTTCATATAATTCCTCGGGAGACAAAATTGATCCTCGTGTACGATACAAAATCGTATGCGGGTTTTTTAGATCAAGCAATATCGCCTCAGTACCAAATGCTGGTTCTGCCCGATCAGGGTTCGGAAAATAAAACTGAATGTTTGAATAAATTAACAACCAACCATCTTTTGTTTTGATCGGTGGAGCGCCAATTTCTACATGATCATATTCAGCACGTTTCAGCATGATTGAATGTATTTCAATTTCTGAATACCATTTTTTCCAAAAAACTTCTGACCAAAGATCCTCAATATCATCAACATATCCAATCGCAATTTTTGAATGCGTTGAATCAGGGTCAACCGTCAACATGAAGGCAATTTTTCCTCCGATACGCTCAGGAAAAATAGTCATGGCTTTTGCATTAAACGGAGTCACTAGATGTTTACGAATGATGGTTTTGAAATCTTTAGTGATAGCAACAGCTGCTTTGATGTTGTTGGAACCAAATGGATAGCCACCGAGTGCGGTATAAAAAATATAATAATATCCTTCAAAAAAAGTAACTCGTGGATCTTCACATCCATATTGTTCCCATTGTTCCTCCGGCACAATAAACGGAACTCTTTTATTAAAAT
>JAUPVF010000049.1 GCA_030917185.1 Patescibacteria group bacterium | reverse complement strand
GGTAAAGAATTCACCCCTCCTCCCCTGTCACTCCTTGAAAAAGACAAGGGCAAACCAGGTGTTGGAGATATAAAAGCAAACTCAAACATTATCAAACGAACACTTCAGAATTTCGGCATCAGTGTTGAAATGGATGAAATATCAATCGGACCATCAATCACCCGATATGCTCTCAAACCAGCCGAAGGAGTAAAACTGTCACGTATCGTTGGATACCAACAAGACTTGTCTCTTGCTCTTGCTGCCCACCCGATTCGTATTGAAGCCCCTATCCCCGGCAAATCATTAGTTGGTATTGAAGTTCCCAATAGCACCAAAACAACAGTTGGTCTCGGCTCTCTTCTCGGCGCACCAGAATTTCAAAACTCAGAAAAACCACTGCTCGTCTGTCTTGGAAAAGGTATTTCAGGTATGTCTTATTTTGGAAATCTGGCAAAAGCCCCGCACCTTCTCATTGCCGGTGCAACAGGGTCAGGTAAATCGGTAACCATACACGCTGTTATTACATCACTCCTGTATAGAAACTCTCCGGACAACTTAAAATTCATCATGGTTGATCCGAAAAGAGTTGAACTTACTCTGTATAACAAAATCCCTCACCTACTCACCCCAGTTATAACCGATGCAAAAAAGGCAATTCTCGCACTTAAATGGGCAGCCAAAGAAATGGATCGACGATATGACATCCTGCAAGCAGAGTCTCTACAAAACATAGAATCATATCATAAAAATGTTGTTGAGCCAGAACTGAAAAAAGCAAAAAACAGAAAACCGGACGAGGAAACGAAGCCGTTTGAAACTATGCCGTATATTGTGGTTGTTATCGATGAACTGGCAGATATCATGCAGGCATACCCACGAGAGTTAGAGTCAGCCATTGTTCGTCTTGCCCAAATGTCCCGAGCAGTTGGTATCCACCTCATTCTGTCTACCCAACGACCATCTGTTAATGTTATTACCGGTCTCATCAAAGCGAACATCCCATCACGTATCGCATTGCAAGTTGCATCCCAGATTGACTCACGTACGATTTTGGACATGGCTGGTGCGGAAAAACTGCTTGGTGCTGGAGACATGTTGTATCTTTCTGGTGAAATGTCACAACCACAACGTATTCAGTCGGCATATATTTCTGAAAATGAAACAAAAGCAGTTGTAAAGTACTTAATTGATAGTTATGCAAACGACATACCAAGCGAAATCAACCTATCCGGTGACGTCCAGAAAAACTCAATTTTTGAAGCAACACTTGATGACGATGCTTGTGAACCAGACGACGATTTGTATGAGGATGCTCGGCAGACAGTGTTAGAGGCAGGTAAAGCATCAACCTCGTATCTCCAGCGTAAACTCGGTATCGGGTATGCCCGTGCAGCACGGCTCATAGATATGCTTGAGGAGCATGGGGTTATTGGCCCTGGCTCAGGTGCAAAACCCCGCGAAATACTAGAAAAAGGAGGTGGTGGAGACATGACTCCAGAAGATAATCAGGATGAATAAAAACGCCATAACTCTCGCCAAAATAAGTATTCTATCTCTTCTTGGTCTTATTATTATTGGATATTCACTCTACCAAGCAAGCAAAATCATTGCCGGACCTGTGATTACTGTGTATACCCCTCAAAATGGGTCTGTGTATAACTCAACGCTCATAGAAATAGACGGGAAAGCAGAAAATGTAGCGTACATTAACTTAAACGATAGGAAGATATTTACAGATACCAATGGTTACTTTTCAGAAAAATTGCTCCTCTCCCCTGGCTATAATATAATTAAGTTAGATGCGAAAGATAGGTTTGGGTCGTACACAGAAAAAAGACTTGAACTTATTTTGAAAGAGTACTAATTATTAATTTACAAAAACCAAAAACTTTTTTCTCACTGTACTATTTTTAGAGCACGCATAAATCGTTGGTACGATTTTGCTCTTCCTCGACAATCAAGGAAACAATGCTCGAGATATCTCGCTTGTTTCCTAATTGTCTCCGGGGTCTCTAAAACTAATACAGTTCAACAAAGTTTTTTATAATAACGAAACATGAAAAAGAAAGACAAAAAGGAAGAAAAAGGTCTAGCTGGAAAAGTTGATATTGGTGATACATTACGTGATATTAAATCAAAGTTTGGTGATGATGCGATTATGATGTTGGGCGAAAAGCCCCATGTTGATGTCAACGCCATCCCAACCGGCTCCATTGGACTTGATGCAGCGCTCGGTGTCGGTGGACTTCCTCGCGGACGAATCATTGAGATATTCGGACCTGAGTCATCAGGTAAAACGACTCTTTCATTACATGTTATTGCCGAAGCACAAAAAATGGGTGGCATCTGCGCGTTCATTGATGCCGAACATGCTATGGATCCCGAGTACTCAAAACGACTCGGTGTAAAAATAGATCAATTGCTTATATCCCAGCCAGACAACGGAGAACAAGCACTGGAAATCGTTGAGTCTCTCGTCCGATCTGGAAAACTGGATGTTATTGTCATTGACTCGGTTGCAGCCCTCACCCCTAAAGATGAAATTGAGGGAGACATGGGTGCTCACCATGTCGGTAAACAAGCCCGTCTCATGTCACAGGCACTTCGCAAACTCACAGCCATTGTGGCAAAATCAAAAACGGTTGTTATATTCATCAACCAAATCCGCATGCAAATTGGCGTCATGTTTGGCAACCCAGAAACAACCCCAGGGGGCAAAGCATTGAAATTCTACACCTCTGTTCGTATTGATATTCGTCGTATCGCCCAGATTAAAAAGGGCGAGGAAATCATGGGAGGTCGTGTTCGTGTTAAAGTAGTCAAAAATAAAGTTGCTGCGCCATTCAAACAGACCGAGTTTGATTTAATGTACAACGAAGGTATTAGTCGTGAGGGTGAGATTATTGCCCTCGGTGAAAAAATGGGGATCATCCAAAAATCTGGTTCGTCATATAAATACGGAGATACCCCTCTCGGTCGCGGATATGATGCCACACGACAATTCCTAAAAGATAAAGTAAATAAAAAAATTGCAGATGAGGTTCTGGTGAAAATCCGCAAGCAACTACATGATAACGGTGGCAGTATGGTCAAAAGCGCAGACGAATCCTCTGACAGTAGTGACTCTGAGTAGTTTATAGTCTACATAAAAAAACGGCAGGAGTTCCCTCCTGCCGTTTTGCCCCACTTTAAGGGGCTATTCTTGCTCACCCTTCCTTCGAAGGATAATGATCCCAAGAAAGACCACCGCGAGAAATATCCCAGTGATTCTCGCTAACTTCTCCGTCTGGTAACCAACAGGAAAGCCGGTCCCAGCCAGAAGTGCTGGAGCAACTCCGGGCACAATCGCTAACGCAGCGGTGGCCACAAAGCCACACATCAGCGCGTATTCAATCAGGTCTTGGCCGGAAACATCCGACCAGACCGAAATGATTTTTTCGATCATAAGGCACTCTCCTGCCATAATTATACTCTTTTTACGATATTTGTCAAGTGGATTTTACGGCTCAAATAGGTTATATTTTCATTACTAAATAACAAAACACATTATGGCAATGCTTGAATACAACGAAATAGTAATCAGAAAATACATTGTGCTCGACGGACAG
>JAUPVF010000048.1 GCA_030917185.1 Patescibacteria group bacterium | reverse complement strand
TCAAAGACAAAACTGTGGATAGGTAGTTATTTTTCTTAAAAATAATAAGAAAAAATTAAAAATTAACCTCTACAAGTACAGGGCAATGATCAGAACCCGTAACATCTGCCAATATTTGTGAGAATGCAATGTGTGGTACAAGTTTTTTACTTGCAAAAAAATAATCGATTCTCCAGCCAACATTTCGAGCACGAGCATTTGCCCAGTGAGTCCACCATGTATAATAGCCGTTTCCCTGTGTAAAAAGTCGGAACGTGTCAATGAAACCGGCTTTCACTATATTGTCGACTCCTTTACGTTCTTCTTTCGTAAAACCATGCTCACCTTCATTTTGTTTTGGATTAGCAAGATCATCCTCAGTATGTGCCACATTCAGGTCACCACAAAAAATGACTGGTTTTTTCTTTTCTAATAACCGTATATATTCCAAAAAAGCCGGGTCCCATTTCTCGTATCGTAAATTGAGGCGAGATAACTCCCGTTTTGAATTTGGGGTATAAACCGTAACAATATAAAAATTTGAAAATTCCAAAGCCAACACCCGACCTTCTTTATTTGGGTTACCATACTGATCATCATCCAATTTATATTTTTCAACTATTTTTTCTGGCAAATTTGTCTGAACAGAGAGGGGATGGGTTTTAGTAAAAATAGCCGTACCAGCATAACCGGCTTTTTGTGCTGGATTCCAAAATTCCTCATATCCCTTTAGATCTATTTCGTTCTGATGTTTTTCAGACTTTATTTCTTGTAAACAAATAATATCTGGTTGATATTGTTCGATAAAAGGCATAAATAGGCCTTTTTTGTGCACCGCTCGTAGTCCATTTACATTCCATGAAACAATTTTCATATGGTTATACTATATCAGATTACAAATGTGTTAATTTTTATTATGAAATTTTTTGTGAATATCTTTCAAATGTTTGTCTGTCACGTGAGTATAGATTTGTGTTGTACCGATATTTGCATGCCCAAGTAGTGCCTGAACTGAACGTAAATCAGCCCCGTTTGATAACAAATCTGTTGCAAAACAATGACGAATAACGTGTGGTGTTACTTTTTTTGAAATACCAGACTTGATAGCATAATACTTCACAATCGCTTCGATAGAATGACGATCTAATGGACCAATACTTTTGGTAAATTTCTCTCCACCAATACGCACAAACAATGCGTCATGCATATCTTTTCGGGCATCAAGGTATTGTTTAACATGTTTTTTTGATACATCAGACAGAAAAACCACACGGACTTTACCCCCTTTTCCACGGATAGACAGTTCATCCGAGTGAAGATTGATGTCCCGCGGAAGTGCACATAACTCAGAAACTCGAAGCCCGGTAGAAAACAATAACTCCAAAATGGCTTTGTCTCGCAAACTTTTCAAATCACTTCCGTTTGGTGCATTCAATAGTCTACTTAATTCTTCATGTGTAATTAAATCAAGTGAACGTTCTGCTGTTTTTGCCAATTCAATCCGTTCGGCTGGTAAGGTTTTGACTTCTTGACGAGCAAGATATTTCAAAAAAGCCCGAAGAGCAATCAAATAATAATTTTGAGTCCGTTTAGACAGGGTATCATTATTTTTTTTGACACTTCCTGTTGGTTGTCGGTTAAGCCACAAACGAAACTCCCGAACAGAGGTATCGGTCACGTCAGAAGGGGAATCTTTTTTGAGAAAGGACAGAAAACGTGTCAGGTATCGGTCATAATTTTCAACTGTTTTGAGCGATCTGCCACGTTCAATTTCAATGTATTCTAAAAACTGCTGTTTTAGTTTTTTTAGGGAATTCATGCCTGTATATTATACCAAATATTGTGCGACGTTGAAATAAACCCTATTTTTTGGGCAAAAAATAGGGTTACCTTGATGTGAAAGAATAGACTTGCAAAGCCATATCTTTTGTGATATCCTATTATCCAATGATTACGAAAACCAAAAAATCAAAAATCATCAAAACCGTACAGGTTCATGATACAGATACTGGCTCCCCAGAAGTTCAGGTCGCTATTTTGTCTCGACGAATTGATGAACTTGCGGCTCATTTGAAGAAAAATGCCAAAGATAACCATTCTCGACGTGGACTTCTCCAGATGGTTGCTGATCGCAAGAAACATATGAAATATTTGGAAAAGAAAAATCCAAAGCGTTATTCAGCCCTCGTTAAAACATTAGGACTTAAAAAATAATCGCGAAGAGCGATTATTTTTTCATATAGTGATATAATCAGTTTTAGGTATTTCTCTTAGGTAAGAGTAATCATTTTTTAATAAGAAAATTTTAATTTTTATATATGTCAGTTATCAAACATAAAAACCAGCGTGTCGGTATTTTTATAGACACGCAAAACCTATACCATACAGCCAAAAACCTTTATGGTGCACGAGTTAATTTTGACCAAGTAGTCAAAGAAGGACTTGCAGGAAGGTCGCTTATCCGTGCAGTAGCATACGTTATTACCACAGAATCAGGTGAAGAAAAAAGTTTCTTTGAAGCTTTAGAAAAAGTTGGTATTGAAACCAAAACAAAAAACCTACAAATTTTTGCTGGCGGTGCTAAAAAAGCAGACTGGGACGTTGGTCTTGCAGTAGATGCAATTAAACTCGCACCAAAACTTGATGCAGTTATTCTTATTTCTGGTGATGGAGATTTTGTACCATTAGTAGAATACTTAAAAGTAAATGAAGGATGTCAAGTAGAAGCAATGTCATTTGGAAAATCATCATCAAGCAAACTTATTGAGGTTGTTGATGACTTTATTGACTTAGACGAAAACCCACGTAAATATCTTATCGGATACCGTGGAGGGAACAAGCAGGCACGCCGAGTAATCTAAAAATAAAAAACCTTTATGATAAGCCATTGTAGAGAACATTAAACAATAAAAATACCCTTCATTACAAGGGTATTTTTATTGACATTTAGCAACAGATTGTTTATAGTATAGACAGATGGGGGCCCGGATGTGGGAGGTTGAGACTGGCGAGTTAACTCCTCCTCTCGCCAAGATTTCCCTCCCACCACAAAAAACCACATGTTCATTGTTCATCTGTCGATCCTTCGGGGTCGGCTTTTTTATTTAGAACAAACAAAATATGGTTTTGCCTGTAGTAATCTGATACACTTAATAGTAAACACGATCTATGAATGAAGAAAATAATTTAGATACATCAACTCCTCCTTCAGACCATATTGAAGTTACCTCTCCTGAACAAAAAGTACGACTGAAATCACTTCGTACATATGAGGGTGATGTTGCTGAAGCAATTTCAGAAACCGGCGCATCAATTTCAACAATTGCTGTTGCGGAACAAAAACGCAAAATTGAAGAACCTGAAACGACAATTCCAATAGGGGAAAGTCCTGACTCTGGGATTAAAAACAAGATTTTTGGATTTGTTGGAATTACACTGCTAACACTCAGTCTTTTGATTATTGGTGGGGTCTACTATACAATCTCGGAGCAAAATAAAAAAGTTGATGTTTCCAAACAAACAACGCTTATTACATTTTCTCAACAAATAGAAGTTCCGGTAGATAACCTAACCCATGAATCTTTTGCCCAAGCAATTCGTGAAAAAACAAAAAACTTCGCTCAGCCAGTTAACTCTATTTTGTATTTATCACTCACCAAAAACAGCACAAGCACTCCGCCGATTGGTGAAATCATATCTCTTATTGATCCACAAACACCAGGAATTCTTGCCCGTTCGCTAGATTCAAAATACATGATTGGCATATATTCATTTAATACAAATGAGCCGTTTATTATTCTCACGACAAAAAATTACCCTCAAACATATGCCGGCATGCTTGATTGGGAACAATCAATGATTCGTAATCTGGGGGGAATTTTTAACTTCTCATTGTACGCAAGTACTACACCCCTTGCATTTCAGGATGAAGAGATTCGTAACAAAGATGTCAGGATACTGAAAAATGAAAACCAGAAAACAGTCTTGCTGTATTCATTTTTGAACAGAAACACCTTTATTATTACTAGTAATGAAGCCATTTTTAATGCAATCCTCGGTAAGTTCATGACAAGCCAAACAATTCGGTAATCTTTGTGTTGCGGAGAGACAAAGAAGTGCTATAATTGCGCCATGGAATTAAACACAACACATTTTAAGGATTTATTAGAAGCAGAACTCAAGGTACTTGAAACTGAGTTGGCAACTGTTGGAAGAAAAAATCCAACCGATTCAACTGATTGGGAAGCGGTGGAACCAGACATGGATATGGATAAAGCAGATGACAACGTCGTCGCTGACGGTATTGAAGAATACGAAAACAATCGAGGTATTTTAGATCAACTAGAAACACGATTAAATGAAGTTAAATCTGCACTTGATAAGATTGAGAAGGGCACATATGGTGTGTGTGAAATTTCTGGTCAACCAATTGAGGAAGATCGTCTAGAAGCAAATCCTGCAGCCCGAACATGCAAGGCACACATGAATGACTGATTTTTGAAAATATCTTTTTTGTTAGGTTGTTATAATAATCAAAGATAAATTTCTGTTTTGTTATATCTTTTTGAAACACGCGTTCGGGCGGGGCTCGCCCGCCGGAGGGCTTAGGCACCCGCCTGCGACGGTTTCAAAAAAATACAACTTCAACAGAAATAAATTATTTATTAGTTTACCGAAAAATTGAATGAAAACAGAAACTTTTTCTACAGAATTTGGCGGTCGAGAGTTGCGAGTTGAATTCACTGACTTAGTAGACCAGGCCCATGGGTCATGTCTCGTATCGTACGGAGACACCGTTGTGCTGGCGACAGCGGTCATGTCTAAAGAAGCAAAAGATGGGGCTGATTTTTTCCCATTGACCGTGGATTTTGAGGAAAAGTTTTACGCTACTGGGAAAATTCTCGGTAGCCGTTTTCAAAAACGCGAAGGACGCCCAACAGATGAAGCAATCTTGTCTGGTCGTATTGTTGACCGCACCATTCGTCCACTTTTTGATAATTGGATTAGACACGATATTCAAGTTGTTGTCACCGTCTTATCAATCGGTGAAGACGACCCTGATGTGTTAGCGGTGCTTGCTGCATCAATTGCACTTGGTACGTCACACATACCATGGAATGGTCCTGTATCTGCAGTACGTATTGGAAAAAATGCTGAATTTGAAATCAACCCAACATACACACAACGTAATACCGATAACTACCAAATGGATTTACTGGTGTGTGGCAAAGACAAAAAAATTAATATGATTGAGGTTGGTAGTTCTGAGGTATCTGAAGAGGATATTATGAAAGGTATGGAAATGGCAGAAACAGAACTCTCAAAAATTCAAACATTCCAAGAAGAAATAATACATAAAATTGGAAAGAAAAAAATTAGTATTCCAAAACCAGAACTTGCAGATGAAGTTATCGCCCTATTCCAAGAAAAAATTGACCCAATATTTATGAGCAAGGTTTTTTCTGGTAACCCAGGAAAAGATGATCTCTCACATCTCGTAACAGTCTGGTCTGAAGCAATAGCACATTTAGATGATAGTCAACAGGCATTAGCCCAAGATTTTCTTCAAGAAAAAATAGATGAGGTTATACACCACGAAAGTATTACAAACCAAAAACGACCAGATGGTCGTGGGGTGGATGAGATACGACCGTTATATGCAAAAGTTGGTGGTATTTCAAAAATTATTCATGGTGCTGGTACATTTTATCGTGGTGGTACGCATGTGCTGTCAGTGTTAACACTTGGTGCCCCAGGTGATGCACAACTGATTGATGGAATGGAAAGTCAGATGGAAAAAACATTCATGCTCCACTATAATTTCCCTCCGTACTCTGTTGGAGAGGTAGGACGAATGGGAGGAACCAACCGACGAATGATTGGACATGGTGCACTAGCAGAAAAAGCATTGGTACCAGTATTACCAACCAAAGAAATTTTCCCATACACAATCCGTCTCGTTGCTGAATCAATGGCATCAAATGGTTCAACCTCAATGGCATCAGTCTGTGCTGGAACACTTGCACTCATGGATGGGGGAGTTCCAATCAAAAAACCAGTTGCAGGTATTTCAATGGGACTCATGATGAAAGATGATACACAGTATGTCGTATTAACTGATATTCAAGGTCCTGAAGATCATCATGGTGACATGGATTTCAAAGTTGCTGGGACAGATACCGGTGTTACTGCCGTTCAGATGGATGTCAAAGTATTGGGAGTACCATTGCCAATTTTGAAAGAAGCATTTGAAAAGGCACGACTTGCCCGTATGAAAATACTTTCCGTTATTACCGAAACAATTGGTTCCCCCCGAGAACATATCTCGGAATTCGCACCACATATCATTACAATTAAAATAAAACCTGATCAAATTGGATTAGTTATTGGTACTGGTGGTAAAACAATTAAAGAAATAAAAGAAAAGACTGGTGCAAATATTGATATTGAAGATGATGGAACTGTGTATATTACGGGTAAAGGCGAGGCATGTGAGGAAACAAAAAAAATGATTGAAGGAATGACGTGGGAGGCAAAGGTAGGGGAACGATTCCGAGGGGAAGTAATAAAAATTACTGAGTTTGGCGCATTTGTACGAATTAATGGAAATGCAGAAGGACTCCTTCATATCTCTGAGATAACTCCAAAACGACTACAATCTGTTGATGAATTATTAAAAGTAGGAGACATTGTCCCTGTTGTGGTTAAAGAAGTTGATGAGCGTGGACGGTTAAAATTGTCAATCAAAGACCTAGACCCTAACTGGTTTGATAAAATTAAATAAACTCTTAGGGTTACTTTGGATAAAATAAAATCTTCACATACCACTGTGGAGATTTTATTTTAGGTGTATACTTATTTTATTATCCTCTCTCATAGAACACTATGGCTGTTTCAAAAATATATAGCGCACAAACTATATTCCTCAATGCACAAATTATTGATGTTGAAGTTGATCTGTCTAAAGGGTTACACGCGTTTAATATCGTCGGACTGGCTGATACATCGGTCAATGAATCAAAAGATAGGGTTTCGGCAGCCATAAAAAACTCAGGTTTTAAGTCACCGAAAAATAAAAATCAAAAAATTGTGGTCTCTCTGGCGCCAGCGGATGTCAAAAAAGAGGGGCCACTTTTTGATTTACCAATTGCTGTGGCGTATCTTATTGCATCAGAAGATATAAAAGCAGATACAAGCAAACGATTGTTTGTTGGCGAACTGTCTCTTGATGCTGAATTGCGTCCTGTCAAAGGAATTTTACCAATAACTCAAAAAGCAAAGAAAATGGGATTTGAAGAAATTTTTGTACCCATTGAAAATGTTGAAGAAGCAGGAAACATTGAAGGAATCACAGTGTATGGAGCAAAAAATTTAATGCAAGTTATCCAACACATCAATACCAAAAAAATATCTGAATCAAATCCAGATGTCTTACCAATTAAACATATTGAAATAGCGCCGTACGTTAATACAAAAAAGAAAGTGGGGGAGAAAGAGATTGATATTGATTTTGCCGATGTAAAAGGTCAGGAATCAGCAAAGCGTGGACTAGAAATTGCCGCTGCAGGTGGACATAATATTATTATGTTTGGACCTCCGGGTACTGGCAAAACAATGCTCGCTCGGGCGTTCACACATTTACTACCACCTCTCTCATTTGATGAGATGTTAGAAGTGACATCAATATATTCTATTGGCGGAATACTATCTGAAGGACTTATTGAACATCCACCGTTTCGATCACCGCACCACACCGCATCATATGTTTCACTTGTTGGAGGAGGATCAAACCTAAAACCTGGTGAGGTTACATTGGCACATAAAGGGGTTTTGTTTCTTGATGAGTTTCCAGAATTTGATACAAAAGTATTAGAAACATTGAGACAACCACTAGAAGACCGAGTAGTCACCGTATCGCGAGCAAAGGGAAGTGTACGATATCCTGCACATTTTGTACTAGTTGCCACCATGAACCCCTGCCCATGTGGAAATTATGGAGTAAAAGGTAAAGAATGCACCTGTTCTGCACTTGCTCTTGATAGGTATAAACGAAAATTGTCGGGTCCTATTGTTGATCGTATTGATATGTGGGTAGAGGTTTCCCAAGT
>JAUPVF010000047.1 GCA_030917185.1 Patescibacteria group bacterium | reverse complement strand
TGTGCTTTGCCCGTCAATTTTTTGAGGGTTAGTAATAATATCATCCACACCACGACGCCAGTCATATGGAAATGCCTGCCACTCTGTAATCTTTCCACTAGAAACTAAACCGTCCATCAAATTAGAGAATTTTTGGTATACATCTAAAACTCCACCAGCCTGTTTAATAATATCTTTTGTATATATCGCAGGGTTTTTGCTGGTTCCGTCGGTGTCCAGATACAAATCCTCAATATCACTATTCCCATTTGGTTCCCATAATTGATCTTCACCTCCACCAGATTTGTCCGTATACAGTCGGCTTGCCTCAAGTCCTGGAATAAACAAAACATTAGAAAAACAATTTGGATCGCAGACAGGTTTAGGTGGTGGCGTCATTTTCCATACAGTTCCATCAAAATCAAATGACTCACTTACCCCTAGTGTTGGATATACTGTGTTATCAGGATTAAATACTAAATAATTATAATTATTTGAAGCCCCTGGTAAATTAACAAGCCATCTGTATATTGGTGCATCTGGTGCATACACATCAGTTGAATCTTTAACCACAAGCATAAAATGAGTATGGTAATAACGAAGCCATTCAGGATATGTACCCGCCATACTAGTCAAGAAATTTCCTAAATCAAAACTATCAAAATTAACCATCCCATCTATACACGGTCTTCTCATGTAATTACCGACAGAGCCACCGTAGTATGTCCCATATACGTAATTATATATAGGTTCAGTATCATCAATTAAAATGGCCGTTGCATTTGTTCCCGTACAGGCAATAGAAAAAGCAGGGACAACACCATCAGGAGAAATTGGGGCAATAATTTTCGGATATGTTCCCGCATCAACAACACCAAAACAAAACATCAAAACTCCAACCATCAAACATTCTGTGTATCGTATATATTTCATATTTTTATTCTTCTACAAACAATCGGCGGATAAAATTAAATCCTTTTGTTGGCCACTCAAATATACTGCTCACCACACTCGTTTTTTGTGGCGCTTCAAAAACCGTCACCACATTTGCAACTTGTGTAGACGAATCAATTACCTGTGTTTTTGTTTGTGTTAGCGGTGTTGTGGGTGTGTGCACCACAGGAATTGTGGCAACTTTTTGAGACACATTGACCGCCTTCTGTTTTGGTACAACTGAAATCATAGCCAACGTATTTTTTACTGTTTCAATTTTCTGACTGATTTCGTTCAAATCAACTGGAGTGGTACTGGTGATAGACACAACTGATTGAACAGAGTCAACACCATCAAGCGATGCAAATACTTTTCCTATTGAATTAACAAACCGTACAACCCCATCATTCATACCAGTTATTTCGTTAGCAAAAACTAT
The DNA here is from genome assembly GCA_030917185.1 of Patescibacteria group bacterium. Taxonomy (GTDB): domain Bacteria; phylum Patescibacteriota; class Minisyncoccia; order Phycocordibacterales; family DATDWN01; genus JAUPVF01. The sequence continues at coordinate 2,154 of JAUPVF010000047.1, read as the reverse complement.
TTTCTTGTTTACCCCAATTATAGTATCGGCTGGAAAATTAAAAACCTTATTATTCCCAACCAAACTCCACCCCTCCAAATTAATTTCCGAACTAGATTTATTCCATACCTCAACCCCACCGACAACACGAGCAAGAGCAACATCTGGTGAAATTACTTTAACCAACAGACGACTAACCGCCTGCTTGTCAGAAAAACTTCCATTTACCACAACGGCATAATCACCAGAGAACCTGTACATATGACTCACTGTGTCTCCGGTACCGACAGTACCATCACCAAATGACCATTTATACACAATGTTTGAAGCAGAAAGATTTTGAAGCCTGGTTGGTACAACACGAAACAAAACCGTATTACCAACTGATGCAAGCCGATCACGTCCTGCAGATATTTCAAACTCAATACCCTCTTTGGTTGTAGAAACTGGTGCAGGGCTTGAATGTGCTGATGAAATATATATAATTTTTTCCACTATTTTTTCTTCTGTTGTGGTTGTGGCAGTGGTATCAGTTGTGCTCGCAGTGGTACCGCCCGTATCCGGATTAGTGACACCCACAAAAATATGTTGAGTTGCCGTAAATACTTTTTTGCTTTCACGTCCGGTAGCAGTCACTGTCATTACAAAATCTCCTTGTGTTGTATCTTTATAAAAAAAGGTTCTATTCGCTGTGTTTTTACTCATCACCGTAGAAACTGCATTGCCTGAACTATTCAAAAATGACCCCGTACCTGATGTAGAAGTAAATACAACATCATATGTTTCTGGAATTGGTTGTGGTGCACCAGATGCGTTTTGTGATTGAATAGTAATATCTTTTGACACCTGTCCGACATCAATCGTCTGGGGATCTGTCACAAATTTGAACACTGCAACATCATCGGCATACACAAACTGTCCACATAAAAACATACACAAAAATAACACACACAATATATTGAATTTTTTCATATACAAAAAACCCTGACGAGGCGTCAAGGCTATGGGTTAGCTATATTGTTGGTGACATCTGAACGAGACTGGGAATCATACATTCTCGTCGCAAAAATAATGACACAACTTAAGAGAATAATCGCCACAAAACTCAGAAAAAATTTGAAGAAATCTTTATCAAAGTATTGTGACATATCCAAAGTGTACCAAATACACCCTACATACTCAAAATAGATGTGGATAACTTTTCTTGACCCGTCAGGTCAATAATTTATTATTTTATATATGACAAGTTTTAATCGGTTTTCTCCTGGTGAAATTTATCACTGTTATAATCGTGGCGTGGACAAGAGAATAACTTTTGACACAACACTTGATTATAAAAGATTTATCCAACTCTTATTTCTTTGTAATAACAAAAAACTTATTCAACGAAGCAGTCTATACAACATCAACCATGATGATGTTTTTGATATCCAAAAAGACAATCCTTTGGTGTCAATTGGCGGGTATTGTCTCATGCCAAATCATTTTCATCTATTACTGCAAGAAATTGATGAAGGGGGTATTAGTCTTTTCATGAGTCGTATCGGAAACTCATACACAAAATATTATAATCTCAAAAACAATCGTAACGGAAACTTGTTTGTTAAACCTTTTCTATCAAAACACATTCTATCCGATCAACATTATTCCCATATAGTCCAATACATCCACCTGAATCCTGCTGAATTATTTGAACCAAATTGGAAAACAGGCAAGGTTGCTAACACCGATCAATTAGAAATATCACTCACTGAATACCCTTACAGTAGTTTGAGGGATTACTTAGGAATCAAAAGGCCAGAACAGAAGCTTCTAGATCCAACATTTGTTTCCTCTCTATCAAATGAACTACCTTCCCTAAAAAACATCTTAGATGAAGCATCTGAATACTACGCAGACATAGAACAAAATTCTTGACCCGTCGGGTCAAGAATTTTTAATTTTCAGTATTTATTTGAGGTTTGCTTTGTATTGGAGGAGTGCGGGGTCTTTGGGAATCTTTAGGAGACCTTGGTCAATAATTGCTTTTGCCTTGTCTAAATCCTTAAACACATCCTTGTACACATCGGCCAGTTGGGTATACAAATACACCTGTGTTGGACCTTTTGCGATTGCCCGTTTGTAATATGACTCTGCCATTGCATTATCTTTTAGATAATACGCATACAGGTCACC
>JAUPVF010000046.1 GCA_030917185.1 Patescibacteria group bacterium | reverse complement strand
CTTTTGTAATCATATATCCTTCAATTCCCGGCGTCTTTTCAATGAATAGTATACCATTTTTACCCATCGCAAACCCTGCTGTTGCAAACCGATCTGCCTCATATATATTAGGACCAACTACCGTAAGACTGACAACATCCTGTGATGCGCGTTCACCGGTATGTGGATTATAAATATGATCACCGCGTATATATGAACCAGATGTTGCAACACCCATATCACTACCATAAACAACTTTCACAATCTCATTGCGGTTGTCTCCAAACGGATTGCGAATACCAACACTCCACAACTCACCATGTGCATTATGTCCCGACATTTCTATGTCACTACCCGCATCAACATAGAAATCAATAAAACCTTCCTGTCGTAATAACTCTGCGGCATTAAAAATCGCCCACCCCTTTACTAACCCTGACGGATTATATGTCCCATTTGGGTGAACGATATTAAAATATCCTTCTGTTGCGTTTTTGGTTTCTTCTGCAAGCATAAATATAGTACGAACATCATCACTACTTTCCTCAACACTCAATTCCCCTCTGTTGATTTTACTTATCTCCGTTTCCGGTCTAAATACACTGAATACGCTTTCTATGTATTCAAAATAAGCAAACACCCGTTCCAACACCTCTGTGGTACACCGCGCATCCACAACATCTATCGTTACTGGCATACCCATAATAATCCGAGTCTCTTTCATTGCTATTTATATTTTTGCCTGAGCCAGAGCGGAACCAAGAGATTTCTGGAACGCACCACTCGTCTCTGTTGCCCCACCAATAATATCAACGTTTGCACTTTGTGCTTGTATCGCTTCAGTTTTCAACAAAGGCATTGCCTGCGTGTTGATACGTCGTGATGTGTCCCTATCTTTGGGATAATCCACAAACCAAACATCAGCCAATTTACCCTGAGAGATGGTGATGGCAACTTGAACATTTCCATAATACGCATCAATTGAATTCCCTGTGTATATGCCATCCCGATACATACCTGTCTGTGTTGGTTTAGAAACTGGCACAGAAACCGGTTGCGACACTTCTCCTGTCACAACCGGCGTTGTTTTTGGATTATTGTTAATTGTTTCAACTGGCAGAGAAGTTGTACTCGTTATACTATCTGACGATAGCACACCCTGTGCAGGCAAACGTGAATTGTGGTATGTCACATATCCAAGAAACACAAGCACTACACCGAGTGATAAAGATAATTTTCTTAGATTCATATATACATAGTATACACCGACAACCTAGTACATGTCAGTACCCTGGTGTTTATTTTTGTGCGACCCTGTATATAATTTTGCGAGTTCTGTGGTATCAACACCGTGTTCTTGTAAAATCTGTTTTGGTGTTTTACCCAAACGAAGTTCATTCCGAACCTCATCGCTATTAATCCCTAACTGGTTAGCAAGTGATGTGATGCGAGACGCTGAATTCCAACGACGCCCAATGTGTTTGTTGGATTTACCCACAGACATCTGTTTATACGGAATATCTGTCGTTGCTACTTGTGCATACGCATTACCTCCAAACAACAACATTGACGCCAAGACACCACTACTTGCACCAACAAGCAATCGTTTTTTGATTTTTCTCATAGTATCTGTTGTGATAAATAAAATAATAATAGGTATCACATCCGTAGGCCTTTCATCGATGAATGTGATACCTATTATTACACTAGAGAAATCATTTTATTTCATTTTAGCGAGAAACAACTTTTTTTATACCATACGCCTCTATAGAGCCACGATTCATATTTCCGGCAACAAACACAACGTCACCAGGATCCAGAAAATCATCAATGTCAACCCCCTCTCTGCCAACAACACGATATGTCGCACTTGCTGTGTTAAGATCAATCATACCGATAATAAATGTGTTTCCTTCAATCGCGAGCACTTGGCCGCGATACACACCTTTCCCTTGTGGAAGATCACGTGCGTGTTCATAGTATGACCCTACTACGGGCAATCGTTTTTCCCGAGCACGATCTAATAGTGACTGGTGAAGTGGTGTGTAGGTGACAGCATAACCAAGTACAGTCACCACACACACCGTACCCAAAAATACATATACGAGCGGATAGGCATATGCAAAACGGAACTGGACCAGCAATCGTTCCAGTGCAAGCAACAACACGGCATTTAGCAAAAACATCCACCATGGGAACAACATAATAAATAATCCAACGCCACGGAGACCAAAGCCAAGCAACGATAACTGTTCGCTTATTTCCAAACTAAAAAACACAAAACTAATAAGCAACGTCAGTGTACAAGCGATTAAAAAAGTCAAAAAGATAACAGCAACTGTTTTCAGAGTAAAATAGGATTTTGATTTCATTGACACTTCACCTGTCTCGATTTTATTCAGGACTTGCCGTGTGAGGTCAACATGTTCATGTGTGTGGTTATTTTCCATGTGTTTGTTCTAATGCAACACAGATATTTTTAAGTTTATCTTTTGCCCGCTTCAACCTAATACCAACTGTTCCAACTGGGACCTGCAAAATATCGGCAATCTCTTTATAACTGAGTTCTTCCATGTAATAGAGGACAATAATTTCACGATAGCGGGATGGCAACATATCCAAACCTTTTTCAACCAAAAGCCGGATTTCTTCTTGTTCTTGTTCCCTCTCCCTTGGATTTTCTACAATAGTATGTCCCAAGATAAGATCAAAATCAAATAAGTAGAGAGGTTCACGAGATTGTTTTTTAACCGCATTGACATATGTGTTGTGAGCAATCCGATAAATCCAAGAAGAAAATTTTTGTGATGTATCAAAACTTTTTATGTGTTGGTACGTTTTAATGAACACATCCTGAACAACGTCCTCTATATTATCGTGACCGGTTATAAATTTTTTCCCATAGCGAAAAAGTTTTGCTTGATACCGCTCCATTAATATACCGAAATCCTCTTTATGTCCCTCTTGGACTCTTTGAGCGAGCATTTCATCAGATAATTCAATACCCTGAATAGTCATGTACTAACTATACTCTAATACACCGAGATACACCAAAATATTACAAAAAACCTCCTGTAAGGGAGGTTTTTTGTAATATGTTTGTATCAAAAACTACATTGTTGGCTGTGATGGCTTCATCGCAGCGAATATCATATAAACTGCTGACAACCCTACGAGACCGTAAACAACTCGTGAGAGTGTAGACATGTCACCTAGCAATGCTTTGACAAGGTCAAAACCAAAAGCCCCAACAAGGCCCCAGTTTAATGCCCCGACGATAACAAGGACGAAAGCAATCCATCCCATTGCGCTCATTTGTTTCATAACTTTATATTAAAATATTATTAATAATAGATCCGCATATATATTATACGACACGTACATATAAATGTCACTCACTTATCAACACCTACTGATACAGATTTTGTTGGTGTTCAAAAACGATACGGGAAATACCAGCAAGAACGGACTCAAGTTTAGAAAAGTCTGATCCTTTAGTCATAATACAGATCATGTATGGATGATGAGGATAATACACAATACCACAATCGTGTAATTCTCGTTTCAATAATTGTTGTTGCTCGTTGACCAGTGACAATTCACCAAATTTATGGGAGACAACAATATCATTTGGTACTCCGGCAACAATACCGTTCAAAAAATCTGTTTGAGATAACAATAATAATGCCCGTTCAGATAAATCGCGACGTAAATACGTTGCATTGTATAACACTCGGAAAAATAAATCATACCCACGAACCGTAATATAGTCGTCAGTCAGACTAATATCAGTAATACCAAGATCCTTAAATAGACCAGTAAAAACATCAATATAACCAGATGAATTTAGATTACCAAGCAATAACGATGCTGCATTATTATCAGAATGCTTGATCATGTGTTGAATAAGTGTATCCACACTGTAAAACTTATCTTTCTCTAATTGAACAGATGATGAAAAAATCTCCGTTTTGTTATAATCAACAGCGCCAGTATATAACAACTTCTTATTCAACAGGGACGAATCCTCCTCTGATGCCTTAAAATAGGCAATCATATTTTGGACTTTCAATAAACTTGCTGGTAAGTATTTTTCATCTGGGTTAATCACAAAACCAGTTGTTCTGCCAAAATCCCTCATGCTAACAGATACAACATTTACATTACCTTTATTTTTTTCTGTATCAACAAAAGATTGTACTTTTTTCTGCAAATCAACCATATCTGGAGTAGGGGTATCAGTAACTCCTCGAAGGGATAGTAGTGGGTCAATGAACTTGTATGGTGTTTCGTTGCTGAGGTCACTTGATCGCAATGCGGAAATTTTGGGTAATGATTGATGAGATAAAAAACCATACAAAGACCAAGTGCTTATACCAAGCAACAATCCCAATATAAAAAGTATGGTACCCTCTTTGCTCATCCATGAATTAAACATATATATATTATACCACCGAATACCCCCGCTAGTCTAAGTTAATCTTGAAATTTTGTATACTAGGTATATATTTAATATAGGAGGTAGACCAATGCCAAAACTTGAACTGACCTGGTGTGTGGTAAAAAATCTCCTCAGACTTTTTACCCCATCATTTTGGGTAAAGACCGACCGTCCTCTTTTTTTTGTCGGTCTCATCATCTTTGGGGCATTAACTGATATCATTCTTATGATCTTTATCAGAGACTACCCCAACAAAAATGAAGTCCCGGGCAACTAGCCCGGGACTTTCTATGTATGAGGTCTATATCTGAACACGATTTAATTACAAATACAGTCTATCCTAGTGAATTGTACCGAACTCTTTGTGAAGGACTTTATTCTCCTTTTTCATTTCTGCATCTATCAATTCCTGTTCCTTATCTAGAGTTACGATCAAATCAAAACCTTCTTCAATACCAAGCGGAGCCCTATCCAATCCATCTTGCATTCTCTCCAAAATAAAGTCTGGAACTTTTCTCTCTCGTAAATTATTTCTCTCTTTCGCTGTTTCAAGACCAACATCAAGATATATGCCCTGAATTTTTTCTGCACCATTTTGTCTCGCAAAATTTATAAGTTGTTTTCTTGCACCAGGAAAAGCAAAAGTTGCATCAAACACAACATTTTCGCCATCAGCCAATTTTTTCTGCAATCTTTTGTATGCTTCCTCCCAAACCTCTCTGTTTTTTGACTGGTCTGTACTATCGCCCGTCATTTCTTCTCTGATATCATCCGGACAGACATACCCATATCTATTTTTCCTAGCAAACTCTTTCAAAACAGTCGTCTTTCCTGACCCAGGAATTCCAATTCCCATTATCACCTTTCTCATATCCCCCAGTATACACCAACCAAATTAAATATTATATAGTAATCAAAAGGAGGCGAAACGCCTCCTTTAATCAAACTCGATATCCCACAGGTTACCGGAAAATTTTTTAATCCTTTCTAACCGCTTTACCTCCCTTTGGGTATCAGGAACATCTTTTTTGATCAGTTCAGCGGCATCACTCATTGAAATATCTGCGGGCTCAAGAGGATCCCTTTTTTTACCCACAGGCAGCGGCTTCCCTGCTCGCATCGTAGCAAACTTCCTTTTCATAACAACTCCTTTTCTGTAGCGGAGTATAGCACCTAGATAACATATTATACAAACAATAACTTTGGAAAGTTAGTCAGCGCTCCTATTAACTTCCTCCATTGTACTTTTACCAAAAAACCCATTCCCTTTTATGAGACCGTTTGGTATAAGGATCGTATCGGCATGTGCTTCTTGGAATTTAATCAAAGCAGCGTATGTACCGGCACCAAAACGTTCAGTTTCGTTATTGACCGAACCGGGACCATTAGGCGCAACTAGAAAACCGTGTGCATTCAAATAAACCTGGAGTTGTTTTACATCCTGTCCTGTCATACCAAGTGATAGTGTTCTCACAAACTTATATCCTGTTGTACTTGCCTGTTGTGGAACACTCGGCTCTACCATGGCAGGAAGTGAATTATTGGAAGAATTGATTGCTAATAGTGTCTTTTTGCCAACAAACCCATACCCACTTGTATTTTCTGAACCAGAGCAAACAATTTTTTTATCACATTGAAATTTCTGAACCGCCCGTCTTGTCTGTTGCCCAAACAAACCAATAGGAGAAATGTTTTTTGATAGATAACCCTTCTGAATAAGAAAATCCTGGAGACTGACAACTTCACTCCCCTTCATACCAACAGATAAAGTGTGAGAAATAGAAACAGGAGACACATACCCAGTACCTACCTCTGGTGTAGTGGTACCTGATGGTGTATCGGTATATACAACTGTCCCATCTGGATAGACAATTTGTGATCGTGGCTTAACAGCATTCAAAAATGAGAAAGATTTGCCGACAATCATACCATTTCCTCTGGAACCAGACGTGGTGTCATTTGTAGTAGATATGTTGTCTGTTGTAGCGGTAATAGCACTTGAGGCATCAGATTCATTATCCCCGTTATCTACAGCACTGATAGTATAAGAATATGATGTATTTGCCGATAGCCCTGTATCGGTATATGTCTGACTATTATGCAAGTAAGACACTTGTGTCCCATTACGATAAACATTGTATCCCCTAATCCCGAGACTAGACAATGAAGGTCCCCACGAGAGAACGAGAGAATTTTTTGAAACGTCTGAGATTGTTGGATTAGCAGGTGAGGTAATACTTGTAGTTATTGGACAGTCATTTGTCACAAATATCACATCTGGACTATATCCTGTACCCAGCGTGTTTGTGGCAAAAGATCTGATGTGATATGTAGTGGCACACGTCAAATTTGATACACTCGCGGAAAATGCTCCCGTACTGTACGAACCATTCGTTGATACAACAGTGCCATATGCAGAAGTTAACCCATATTGGAATCCTCGAGTAGTAGGATCAACTCCTCCTGTAGACGAAATTGAACCATTTAATGTCGCACTTGTTGAAGTAATAGATGATAAATCACTCATAGTAACAACTGGGATATCAAGAGGACATGAATCCGTTGTAAATGTCACATCTGAACTTCCCCCACTACCACTAGAATTCGTTGCGTATGATTTGAAATGATAAGTTGTCCCACAAGCCAAACCCGTCAAATTTGCTGAGTATGACCCCGCACCAAAGGAGCCATTTGTTGAAACGCTTGTACCATATGCAGATGTCACACCATATTGGAATCCTCGAGTGGTAGGAGTTGACCCGCCAATGTCATCAATGGAGCCATGTATTACCGCAGTTGAGGTGGAAACTGAAGTTGCCGAAGAGGCCGAAATGACAGGGTATGAAGTTGGAATTGTTGTAAGCAATAAATTGCTTATTCTGTATATATTCGTCCCACCATACATATACATATCACCACCGTTAAACATAATATTATTTACCGTCATACCTGATTTCACTGACTCAATCACACCATTAATAGGGTTAATTCTTGAAAGTGTGTTCCCAATAAATAGCCACACATATCCATCTGGACCCTTGATTAATCTCCTATCGTACGAAGCAATACCGGTAAAAGCAGTCCCTCCCAAATCTTTAACATAAATAACCTCACCAGTTAAAACATTAACTCTCCAAAACTTTGTACCAGCAATACCCACAATCACCCCAGGGGTCTCGGACTCCACAATTTTATCTGTACTTGTTCCAGGAATTGGTATAATCGTTCGTTCTATTTGCTTTGTAGCAACATCCAAAATAAACAACGTATCACCACTACTACTATAAACAATTTTGTTCCCGCCATTAACAGCCAAAAGATCCCTCACATCATATGTAAGAAACGGTTGACGCAAACCACCTGTAGCACCAGTTATGGGGTTATACCATCCAAGTCCTCCTCCTGTACTATCCCGTTCATGATGCACACCAATATAAATAAACCCATCACTTCCTTTATCAGAATAGTAATCGTATTTACCATTCCATGATCCTGCACTATCGCCACCAAGCAATGAAATCTGATATGGGTTTATTGTTGAAGAACTTACATTTACAGTTGGAGTCAGTGTCCACGGTTTTGTACTGTCATATCTCAAAGTTGCAGCAGCATACCCCGAAAGGTAGAAAATGTTCCCATCAAAAGTAGCGTCGTACAAACTTTTTTGTGGATAACCGAGTGATGTCACTCCACCTGAAGAAATATCATATGAGAATACTACGCCGTATTCGTATTCCCAACCAAATATCTTAGTAGGATCTCCCGGCCAATTATATATACGTTTGATTGTGGTTGGTTTTAAGGTAAATCCTGCTGTTGTTGCATAATACCATGGACCAGAATCGGCCTGATAACCGATGGTGGCAATTCCTCCGTTCCCATTGTTTGGATGCGCACCATCCATATTGATTTGCGCACCAAAAACCGTCTGAAAAGAATTGAGATCATTAACCACATTGCCATGATAATACCACGCGTTTAATGACGGCGTAGATGATACCTCATGTGGTACACCATTAATAAAATTATATTTTTTATTTCCTGTTACTGGATTTGTTCGGGTGTAGTACCAAGCCCCATCAGAACCTTTAACAACTGTTCCTCCTGTATCATTTTGGTCAGCCCAATATGTGGTATAGGTAGATGTTTGTGTATCATACACAGCCAAATACCATGGCAATTGTCCAAGCCCTATAAATACATACCTACTATCAGCCCCAAGTGTATATGCATACTGTAAACTTCCAGCAAATGTAGGGTCTATGATCCCTAGGTCCTGCCATGTATCAGTCAAAGGGTTGTATCTTTCCAATCCGGCACCAGGGTGTCCCGCAGATGTCAACTCACCAACATATATCCATCCATCATCCCCAACTTCACAGTATTGTGAACCTTTATACGATAACAAGTGAATGTACCTGCTCGTACCGGTTACCGGATCAATTTCACTTAAACTCCCCGGATCTCCAGAACCAACATATGTTTTATTGTTTGCGGGATAATACACCTGACAGTTTGGTGAAAGTCTACCTTTGTTGCTTACCAGTGTTCCTGTGGCAAATGTTTGGGCATCAATATCGATGTCCATCCAGTTATCATCATATGTTCCGAATGTATCCCAATATAATTGAGCATGTCTGTGATTATCAGATGTTCTATACATGATCTGTCGTTCAGGGGAATTTGATTGCAGTAAACTACCTAAATCCGTAACTGTATATGGACCACTTGTTAGATTATATAATCCAACAAAAATAGTACTGGTAGCAGAAGGAGATCCGGTACCCATACTATTGATAGCCGAAACCCGAAAATCATATGAGATTCCGTTGGTCAAACTTGTCACGGTAGTATTGGTTAAGGTGGACACACCATCACTGAAAGTTAACCAATCAGAATCTAATGTTGGTTTATATTGAACAAGATAATCTGTAATAGGATATCCACCAGAAGAAGCAGGAACTGACCATCTCAAGTTCACCAATCCACTATCTGTTGTAATTGATAGAGACTGTGGTCCTGAAGGTGCTGATGGGCATGTTGTGGTAGTGAATGTAGCATCCGTACTTGTGCCTGTCCCATTACTATTTGTCGCAAAAGACCTAAAATGATAGGTCGTACCGCACGAAAGATCAGAAAGATCCAAAGAATATGCCCCAGTACTATATGATCCAGTTGTTGATGTTGCACTGCCATATGATGTAGTTGTACCAAAGTCAAAACCGCGGATAGTTGGAGTTCCTCCGCCAATATCAACAATTTCCCCATTCATCGTGGCGGTTGTTGTAGCTGCTGTTGCCACACCAACACTGACCGTTGGCACACGGGAACTTGTAAAAGACCATCGTGAATTATATCCAGTATCTGTACAATCAACACACGATAATACTCCGGTACTAACATTTTTTGCGCCATGTAATGTTACATTAGAAACGACTGATGTTCCCTGAACATTTAATGCTAACAGAGGGTGATACTGCACTGCTCTGTTCATAACATTGTCAACCACAAACATATTCTGGTGAGTATCCTGAAAAATATTACTTGATGGTATCGGTTTAAGACCTCCATTACTAATCCCACCAGGACTGATTATGGCTTTCAGATTAAATGCCGAATCATACATCATGAGATTATTTGTATATGTATTACTATCACCTCCAGTCAAATACACATTGCCAAGTGAATCAACATATATACCAGTCAGATTAATAATTGCTACTGAGTTGTTTGAGAGCCAATTGAGGTTTGAATCAAACTTACGAACATACGCGGTCCCAGTATAACTTGTCACATAAACATTCCCCGCAGAATCCACCGCCACATATCGTGGTTGGTTAAACTGACCATTACCAGTACCTGCGATACCCGCAACACAACCAGTTGTACAAACTTCATATTGTGATGCCCCAGTCGCTACACCCCATCCAAATGTTGCAACAAAACTTCCTGATGAATTAAATTTAGAAACTCTATGTTGTCCTGCCTCTGCAACGTATATATTTCCAGAAGCATCAATCGCCGTACCTGTAGGGTTATTTAACTGACCGGCACCACTTCCATATGTCCCAAATGAACTTACATATACAAAAGATGAATTAAATTTTTGAATACGATTACCTCCACTGGTCACATAGAAATTCCCCGATGCATCAATTGAGAGACCAGATGGACCAGCAAATTGCCCGTTACCGGAACCCGAAAGACCAATTTTACAACCAGTTGTACATGTCTCAAATTGTGATGCTCCAGTCGCTACACCCCACCCATACATAGCAACAAAATTTCCATTTGAATCAAATTTAGAAACGCGATTGTTTCTGTTTTCTGTCACATAGAGATTACCAGAAGAATCCACAACACTTGAACTATTATACCCCGTATTATACAACATGCCTTCAACAGCACTATTGGCAACTCCGAATACACTGAGCAGTGTTCCTGTGGAACTGTATTTTTTAAGATTATTTACATCGGTATCTGGTATATATACATTCCCCTGAGAATCCGTTGCTAGGTTTGAAATAGATCCTGTGTACCCAATACCAGTCCATTTGGTGACATACGCGAAAGAAGAATTAAATTTCTGAACTCTATAATTTTCGGCAACATATATATTACCAGATGCGTCAACCGTTAGAGCGCTCGCACCTGAAATCTGCCCATTGCCAGTACCAGATAATCCCACTCGACAACCAGAAGCACATGTTTCTAGTGCAGACGCACCCGTATTAACTCCCCATCCAAACATAGAAATGAAATTTCCTGATGAATCAAATTTTTGAATACGGTTATTGCTTCCATCAGCCACATACACATTTCCCATATTATCAACAGCAACACTATGTGGATTGTTGAATTGTCCAGTACCTGACCCTGCTATACCGTTGACACAAGTAGTGGTACATATTTCAAACTGGGCAGTACCACTGACAACACCCCAACCAAAAGCATACAAAAAAGTCCCGGAGGAATTAAATTTATCAATACGATTTACTCCGTTTGCTACATACACATTTCCAGAAAAATCTACTGCAACACCAGATGAGTTATAATGCAACTGACCCGCAGCAACCGTCGGACTGGAAAAGAAACCGAACTTGGTGACATATTGACCGGAAGAATCAAATTTCTGCATTCTCCTGCTTTGCCCAGCATCATATGTGAAAATAGCCCCCGTTGAAGTGGCAACAGCCACTCCTGTTGGTACAGCCAATTGTCCATTATTTGTTCCATATGTACCTACAAAACTAAGAAAATTTCCTGATGAATCAAATTTTGAAATACGACCAGTCACTCTTTCTGCGATATATACATTATCATTTGCGTCAATAGCAACAGATCCGGGACTATTGAGAAACCCTCCTTGCGCCCAATCAGTCCCAAAATTTCTATAAAATCCCCACTCGGTTGTAGTCGCCTTAACTGTCAGCGGGAAACTTTCACTTCCCGTTAGAGTAAGTTGGTTTGTGACAGTTGTTGTCGCCAAACTCATATACAACGTATCACTAACCGTGGTGGTCGCTTTAGTCAAATTGTAAAAAGTGGAAGCACCGATAATTTGCTGATTTGTACCCGCCAAATTGACCGTACCTGTATTAGCATTGAATGTACCGGCAGAGTGGTTAAAATTGTTATACACATTTAATGTATATGTACCGAGATTTAACGTACCACCTGTGGCGATTGTGGTGGATGCAGAACTTTGATCTGCTGACAAAGTTACGGTATTGGAATTGATAATAACAGTGTCATTTGGACCGGGATATGTGACCCCTTCAACACACGAACTTGCACATCCAGTACCCCACGTCGTACCGATATTCCAATTACCATTTACTGCATCATTAAAAACTGCCGCATACGTCTTATCTGCAGATCCAAAACCGAATATAATTATTATCAATAAAAAAAATACTGTCCGAAAAACAGTTTTCGCAAGAAATTTTCTTGAAATACAAAAAGTAGGAAGTGAACGCTCTTTCTCTAGATTTTTTCTACTATTTCGTGGGTACATAAAAAAGCATTTTATGTGCCCGGAGTATCACCATTGCCTGCTCCCTTGACGATCTATCTTGGAGCCCGCGGTTACCAGAGAAGAATGAGTGATGGAGTTCTGTAACCTGTCTGCTTGTCCGATATTATTACGCCTCGGACTATTAAATTGTAATATATTATATTGTACTATACGTGTGGATACAGACAAGCATTACATCCACACTACCAAAAATAAAGAAGTGTGTTGTAATACGTCACAGGTAAAAGAGAAAACATTCTACCGGGATTCTCCTTCAAAATTAGGAGCGACAATACCCCACTGCATATTCTGTATATCAAGTTTAAGATAGACACTTTTACCAATAGACGGAGGTGTAACCATTGATTCATCTGGTTTACGATCAGCGTAATTGACTACAATGACGTGTTTATGTCGTGGATTCTGACTAAGTTCAGTTGTTTGTGGTGCAATCCTATCGCCAAGCAAATAGCCGTCTGAACCAACATATCCCTGTGGTGTATTTAGTGCTGAGACAACATAATAGAACGTCCCACTTCCCCCACCCGTTTGAGTCAAAAGAAAAACTACATCAGTACGCCCATCATCATTGAGGTCAGTTACAAGTTCATTACCAAAGTATTTGGTGATCAGTTTTGATGCAGAACCCGGAACGATTTCATTTTCTGCCATGCCATTTTTCAAAGTTATTGCCTTTCCGTCAATCATATAGGTAGCATTTTTGTAATCTGCTGGATACTGCTGAGTAGTTCCGCCCACAGGAGTTTGTGTTTTACCAAGACGACCTGTTGCAAACAAGACGACAAGAATAATAACAACTAGACTCCCCCCGATTATTGTAATTTTTTTCATCATGTAATTATGATTTTTTATATTGAGATAAACCAAGTATGTTTCCCTCGGAATCCTTAAACCACGCAAGAAATCCCATCTCACCATTGTCCCCAAGTGGTGTCTTGCCTCTAACAACCTCGCCACCATGTGCCACAATTTTTTCTAACGTCTCATCCATATTGTCTGTATCAATATAAAACATCGGGTATGGCATGCTGGGATCTCGTTTACTTGAACCACCATTTATAAAGCCAAATTCAGTTGGTTGCATTTTTTCATCTACAGGGCCAGTTTGCCAACTTGTATAGCCAAATTGTTCCCATTCAAAAGGTTTCCAACCAAATGTATTCTGATAAAAATTTTTTGCTCTCTCCTTGTCATCCCACGGAAATTCAAAATGTGTAACTTTATTCATGTAGTAATTATACATGAATTGAAAAATTTAGAAATAATAATTGTCCGAAACAATACAAGTAAAGTCCTAACGCAGGCAAAGATAGAGACCGGTGGTTATTACCACCTGAAAAAAGACAAGAAAGGTGAGTCTTTTGAACCCCCCGAGTGACGGAAAAGCAAGACGTTGTGTTGAAGTATTAAATATATACACAACCAAAGAGAGAAAATATATAACCCCTGCCATTCCCACAACCACAAGTAGATTCGGACCCTCAGGATCATTGAAAAACACAAACATCGCCCGTGAGCACACAAGAGATGTGATACCTAGTATGAATAATGAAATCTTTTTTGATTTGAAATACATATATGTTCTAGTTATTTAATTGCGCCTATCTTTTTTGTAATAGTATCTATATCTGGCCATGACACATTAAACACCTCATCGACATCATCCACATTTTCCCTTATACCTTGTTTTCCTCTGGAAAAATACCTATCACAAATCAAGTCAACCAGTCTTTCTTTTTTCCAATGTGGAACTTCATATTTTTGGATTAAGTATTCAATACCAGTATGAACAATCTCGTGAGCCATAACTTTCATTATCCAATCAATATCTCCCCTGCCAACATCGACAATTATTTCACTTACATCAGAATGATAACTGCCACCAACCCCGTATCCAGTGAGAAAAACACCATAATTTTCTCCGAAATGAAAGTCTGGTATCTGTTTCAACTCTTGAAACGGAATTGAAAAAGTCTGCCATAGTTCTGTAATTTTTTCAGATATTTCTTTATATTTATTTTCTGAATACTCAGAAGCAACTACTTTTGCCACATCTTCCCTTGTAGATAATTCAGTCAATCCTTCTGGTATTTTTATATGAATATAACCCTTCTCTCTATACCAAGGGAGTTTGTCTATTGTGCTTTTCAGACGGTCTGTATCAATGTCTACACCATATTCAAAATGTATTTTAATCGGACTCTCGTGACTTTCTATTTTATTTTCTTCAGGCATGTTTTTCATATTACATATTGACACTGCTATTTCTCAAGTATTTTTTTGAGTTCCACAATAACTGCCTTCTCCCAATATCTCATTGAATACCAACGGAGTAATGGTGTAGCAATGAGACCTAACCATTTTTTATGAATGGTAACTTCATAGGTGTAATCAACTAACGTCCCCTCAGCGTGTGGTGATAATAATAACTCCTCGTGCCCAGATGTTCCAAACTGATAACTGTCATTGTCTGAAATAAAACCTTTCCCTGGAAGAATCTGAGTTTTCATTTTGACTTGAAAGTTTTTACCAAACGATTTCACTGTTGCTTCCATTTCTAAATAATTTTCTTCTCGTTTATCAACTCGTACAAACTCGGCAACTTTTGGAAAATGTTCTGGAAATTTTTCAAAATCAGTCATTATACTAAACACATCCCCTATAGGTGCTCTAATAATCCACTGCTTGCGGAGAGTTATATGATTCATAGTTATATTATGACATTTTTTATCCAAACAACCTATGTGCAATAAAAAACCGCCCAATACAGTAGTTCGGTCTAAACCGGGAATCCGCATCGCCACTTCATCCCCTACTGTATTGTCGGTTAGCCACGTTGGCGTGCTTGGCCAAGTCACACGCCCGTAAAGACCATCAAACAAGTTGTTTGGTCATAAGGTTATGATACAGGATTTTATTGAAAAAGAAAAGGCAACCTCTGCTTTCGCTTTGGTTGCCACAATTCTACCCAAAAAAGTAATCTTAAGATTCCATGACTTTGAACGCTGGCGGACCAGAACAATTGTCCGATCTAGCGCTCATGGAACCTTCTTGCAAGCGCTGACGAATAATCTCCTCAACGTTGCTGTACTTAGCACAAGCAAATGAGGGCATCACGCACAGGAAAGCACAAGTTGCTGCTCCCTGCCCTCTCTTACAAATGTTGGTTGCCTGTTCTTCCCCAATCGGTTCGGGTCGCCGCGTTTTCATCATGTATGGCATAGCGCAAGACTCGCACAATTCCCACCCGTCAATTTCATAGCAATCAATAGAGAAATCGGGAACCCAGACTCTACCACACCCTTTACAGGTTACTTCTTGCACAGTTTTGGACATATCTTTCTCCTTTCATAGAGGAAATAAACTCCTCGCTTATGATGACATATTTATTAAAATGCAACAAGTGCTAAAGTGTTCAAACAAATTTACAAAAGAGGTAGCACGTCCGAACATTATACTACATGTACCTGCCGGAAGGGTTTGAGTGATCCAAACAACCTATGTGCAATAAAAAACCGCCAAATATAGTCACCCGTTGATTTGTTTGAGTATAACTTTCTCTGCATCGGCAATCTGTTCTTGTATATTTGATTTTGACGTATCAAATACATAATCAAAATCTATATGTAAGCCAGTACCATCACCATATGTGTTTTTATAATTCAAATATCCACGTACTGCCTCCTCTCCATCAGCAAAAAGCCACGTATGCTTAAAATTTCTAAGTTTATTTATGATAAATTCTTCTGGTGGGTTAATGTGGATCCAAATAACCCGCAAATGATATTTTTGTTCTATGTTTTTTATACGATCAAATGTTTCTTGCGACCCACAGTTTGCATCTATGGCAACACTGTATCCATCTTTCAAAAAATCAGAAATAACTTCTGATGCAATTTCTTTTGAGCGGTCATAATTATAATCATTCTTTTTCAAAATCTCTCTGATTTCATCATGCGAGATGCGTACTAAATGCAACTTCTCGGCTAATGGAGAAACCACTGTTGTTTTACCAGATCCAACCAAGCCAACAGGGCAAAGTAGAAATTGCTGTGGTGGTTTTATTTCGGGAATAACTAATTGAGAAACAAACATGTTTTTTATAGTGACAAAATCATCACTACCTAGGTCTTTATTATGTTTCGCTTTGGTCCAATCTGACATTTTTGAATTATACCAAAATATTTGCTGACCGTCTGGGGAGAGTATTCAAACAAATTTACAAAGATGCTACCATTAAACATGGAGGTAGTATGTCCAAACATCCTGCTACATGTACTTGCGGGAAGTGTTTGAATGATCCAAACACTCCGACAGGCAAACAACTGAAAGAAGGACGAGGAAGGTGGCGAAAAAGAACTGCCCCTCTCACGGAAAAAACACGTAGGTCACGACGACTAACGGCTGCTGATTTCCAATTACGAATCAATACTTGACCCCACCTATGTGGGGTCAATTTTTTTAAGAGAAGGCTTTTTATATAAAAACAAAGATTACTATCCAAAAAGGAAAGTAACCTAGTAATGGAAATTAATCCCCATGATTTAGATAAAAATTCCACAATGATTTCATTGCATTCCGTGTGATAGTTTCTAATACTTTATTTTTTGGAACCCATATAAAATCTGCGATTTTCTGCTCCTCTTCTGAAACCACATCCTGTTCCAAATTGGCCAGTTCCGCAAAAACCAAATGATAATGTGCCAATCTGTTAACATTCTTTACTGTATGAAAAAATAAAGCATGAGCAGTGAAATCTAAAGGAACAATTTTTGCAACATTTTTGAAACCAGTTTCCTCATGAATTTCTTTTTGCACTGTTTTTTCTAATGTGTCACCCTCCTCAATTCCTCCAGTTAGAAAACCTTTCCAATCAGCATTTTTCCAGTTAGCCATAAGATATAAATCTTCTGTCGGATGTTTAATTATTACCGCAAGTGGGTCCCTCTCTACTATTGGAAGATCTTCTCTGTATGCGTCATTTATACCATCTTGGTTAATATCAACATCAGGATACAAAGTTTTAATTTCTTGAATATTTTTCATATATATATTGTAACAAAAATCTGGCCCATCGTCCGCTATGGTGCCGGAGCCATCAGGGAACATCTAGACAAAAATATCTAAAAGCGTATATTTGCATCAGGAGATTTGTAT
>JAUPVF010000045.1 GCA_030917185.1 Patescibacteria group bacterium | reverse complement strand
GTTTGAGATTAGTCGTGCGGTTCATGTAATATGGAGTGAAATTTCTCGGCTCGATACTCTTATCCAAGATACCAAACCATTCAAAGTAATAAAAGAAAATAAACAAGAAGGACAAAAAATAATCACAGAATTAGTTGTTCGGTTGTACACCATAGCGCGAATGCTTAACCCCATCTTGCCTGAGACATCAACAGCAATCAAAAACCTGATTAAACAAAATAAAGCACCAGAATCTCCTTTGTTTGTACGTAAAGATTAATTTATCTCTATGTTTGAATATTTTGATATACACTCACATTTGTATTTTCCTGACTATGACACTGATCGGGAAGATGAGATTGCGAAAATAAAAGACGCTCATATCGGGACGATTACTATTGGTACAGACAGGGAGTCTTCACAAAAGGCGATTGATTTAGCACATGCGCATGACAACCTATTTGCCTGTGTCGGGTTCCATCCTGGGGATGTGGGTGTTGAGAGTGTGTATGATAGTGAGATAGAAACACTTGCCAATGACCCACGCGTTGTCGCGATTGGTGAATGCGGATTGGACTATTTTAGACTAGATGGTGACGCCGAGAAAGTTAAAGTCCGTCAGAAAAATATATTTGAATCACATATTGATTTATCGTTGAGGATTAATAAACCACTGATGCTTCATATTCGCGCACAGAAAGATACGTATGATGCATATGCTGACGCATTGGATATTTTGGAACATCATGCAAAACAAGCGGGGAGCAAACTAAGAGGTAATGCACATTTTTTTGCAGGGGACATGAAAATATTGAAACGATTTCTTGATATTGGGTTTACAGTTTCATTTACAGGAGTTATTACTTTCACAACCGACTATGATGAGTACGTACGATATACTCCTCTTGACATGATGATGTCTGAAACAGACGCTCCATTTGTGGCACCAGTACCATACAGAAGACAACGCAATTCACCCCTCTATGTACCCGAAGTTGTTAAAAAAATTGCAGATATACGTGGTGAGTCATTTGAATCCGTCAGAAAAACCTTGGTGCAAAACGCGATTAAGTATTTTAACCTTGGATAGAGCCATTTTTATGTAACCTATTGCCGAAAGGGTAACTTTGTGATAAGGTGATGGGCATGGAAAAAGATATAAACAAAGAAAAGGAGGATATGATGACAGTATACGAAGTGTCATATTTACTTCTTCCGTCCCTTGCCGTTGAGCAAGTTTCCAGCACAGTTGATTTTATTACAAAGAAAATCAAAGAGCTGGACGGTGCAGTGATCTCAAGTGAGAGTCCAATTCTCATTGATCTCGCGTACCCAATGACAAAAGTTATCCAGACTAACCGTCACAAGTGCCAGTCGGCATATTTTGGATGGGTCAAGTTTGAGATGTCACGGGACAGTGTTGAAGGAGTAAAGAAAACTTTGGATACATCAGATGATGTTCTCCGATATTTATTAGTCAAAACTGTTCGAGAAAACACATTACTCAATGGAAAAATGATGCTTCGTAAAGAGGAATCATTGAAAAAAGAAGAAGGGGATACCGATGATGTTGTTGAGGATGTTGTTCCAGAAGAACCAACAACTCCGGAGGAAATAGATAAAAGTATTGATGATCTTGTTATCAATTAGAACATTAATCATTAACTATCTATCATGTATCTTAACAAAGCAATAATTATAGGAAACCTTACAAGAGACCCTGAATTAAAATCTCTTCCATCGGGGATTAGGGTTGCCAGTTTTTCTGTTGCCACTAACCGTGTCTGGAAAGATAAAAACGGAGTGAAGCAGGAAAATGTTGATTATCACAATGTTGTGGTATTCGGACGGCAAGCAGAAATTGTTGGTCAGTACCTTAAAAAAGGGGGATCGGTACTCGTAGAAGGTCGCATGCAAACCAGAAGTTGGGATGATGCGAGTGGTGTAAAAAAATACCGAACAGAAATTATTGCAGATAGAATACAGTTTGGTCCACGTCGTGATGGGGCACCTGCACCATACGGTGACAAGGATTCAACACCAGTTGCAGAGGATGATCACAAAAAAGCATTGGATACGATTGAATACCCAGAAGAAGAGATTAACCCTGAGGACATACCTTTTTAGAAAACTAATTAATACATTATATGAAAGAGTGCTATTTTACCAAAAATAATATCAAATACATTGACTACAAGGATGTAGATTTGTTGAAGAAATTCCTAAATCCACATGCTCGCATCATGTCACACAAACGTACTGGCGTATCAGCCAAGTACCAACGAATGTTGGCTATGGCGGTCAAGCAAGCCCGATTCATGGGACTACTCCCATACGTTTCTCGATAATTATATAAAAGGATAACCCGCCACGTACGTGGCGGGTTTTTCTTATGTATGTTCGTAGGGAATGATGCATTCTGGGGGAACGCGCAATCCGTGCCTAATCATCCGGGTGTTCAATCCGCGAACGTCGGTCGTTTTCTCCAGACGAGGCATTTTATGAATGAGCACCTGTTCATTTTCACCAAGAACAAGATAGAGCACCTCTTCTCCAACCACAAAGTCAGAAGAGATGCTGGCAGGCAGAGATTGAATCCTCCCAACCCGCCATTCCGCCTTGCGCTGAAGAGAGTTGAGCAGAGTTTGTATCATCTGATATATTAGTCTCCTAACTAACAAGAATACTCCGCATTAGATTCAAGTCAAATGGAAATTATTTGTAATTTAGAAATTGTTTCCGCCTACTCGTTCGGTGTAGTCACCGGTTTCTGTATTGATTCTGATAGTTTCACCTTCTTTGATAAACATTGGGACGTTGACAACGGCTCCTGTTTCTACAACCACTTGTTTGTTTCCACCTTGGGCAGTGTTGCCTTTAACCGCAGCATAGGCCTCAGTTACCTTGAGATCAACTTTGATAGGGAGGTCCAT
>JAUPVF010000044.1 GCA_030917185.1 Patescibacteria group bacterium | reverse complement strand
GATCTCAAAAACTCAACGGTGGGAGGTGTTATCGCATATGTTATTGAATTGCTCAATCTGCTCGTACCAATTTTAGTTGCTGGTGCACTCGTGTTGTTTTTCTGGGGGCTATCACGATTTGTTATTAGTGCCGGCAATGAAGCAGAATTGAAAAAGGGTAAAAATTTTATGATGTGGGGGATCTTGGCTTTATTTATTCTCTTTTCTTATAATGCTATTATTTCTATATTCGGAAATGAACTGGAAATTGGGAATACATCAAGTTATCCATTTTTGCCAGGAGGGTCAGCAGATAAAGAACCTACACCATCTGTTAATTCCACAATTACTTTTCCCTAAATACAATAACATCACATACTAAAATACATTATGAAAAAATATACATATACATTACTTGGATTGTTTGCTATTACCCCTCTTGTTTCTTTTGCTGCTTTAGATGGAGTGAAAGGTTTTCTCGTTGCATTTAAGGGTATTGTGAACGGGATGATCGGCGTGGTGTTTGCTCTTGGAGTGTTATTTTTCTTTTGGGGCATGACTCAATTCATATTAAAAGATTCAACAAATGAAAAAACTCGTGATGATGGTAAACAAAAAATGTTGTGGGGAGTTATTGCTATTTTTGTTATGGCATCAATATTCGGCATTATTTCATTTATCAGTAATTCATTGAATATTAAAACAAGTATAACTCCTGGCGGTGGTCCTTCTGGGGATTGTGTTGTGGGGAGTTCTTCTGATTTAACACCGTGTACGGGAGATTAGTTTTATCCACAGAAACCTTGTTTTTATTATGTTTTATAGTAAAATATAATGTATATTAAGTAATTTATAAGTAACATTAAAAACACATGAAAAAAGTTATCTATGCAGCTATGTCATTCGCACCAGTGCTTGCATTGGCACAGAGTGGAGGTGGCGGTTTAACCCAGACAATTAGTAGTTTTTCTGGTATACCAGCAATACTAAAAAATATTGTTACAGGTCTTATTCCTGTTTTGTTTGCTTTGGCAATTCTTTACTTCTTCTGGGGACTTATCGAATACATTCGTGCTGCTGGTGATCCTAAAAAAGCTTCAGAAGGAAAGAGTATTATGATTTATGGTTTGGTTGCTATATTCATTATGGCAACATTGTTTGGTATCATTTCATGGTTACAAGGTAGTCTTGGTGTAAGTAGTGGTGGTGGTTTTACAACTCCAACAATTAACTAAGTACTGACTGATACATGACTATCATCCCGTTTTTGAACAAGTTAAATAACTTGATTCTAAATCCACTTATTCTTCTGTTATTCACTCTCGCAACTGCATATTTCGTCTACGGTATTGTTAAATTGATGTCAATGGATGCGGGTGATACAGGACGAAAGGAAGCACAGAGAGCAATTTTTTGGGGGTTGGTAGGAATGCTTATTATGTTTTCGGTATATGGTATCATCCGGTTTGTACTGACAACGTTTGGTGTGTCAGGTGACCCGACAGGGTATCTTCCTCGGTTACAATAGAAAAAAGAAAACTACCCCGTCATACTATATGACGGGGTAGTTTTGTATATATAAAAAACTGCGGGCTCCGTGGAGCCCGCAGGGGTTATTTGTAAGAACAAGTGACAGTCACCGGTTTTTCACCGATAGACTGAAACTCTTCCGAGAATATCACCTGCTCATCGATGACGAGCCGTGTCCCCGGGGTATACTTATAAATCTTTTTCCCATTTATCCTAATTCGCACATCCGCATCATTTTCTATGATGCAGGATGTGTTATTCCCGTTTGGTTTCAAGGGAATCAGTTCGCTCCAACCGTCAGTTGGAGCAGTGACGACCTTGCTGGGTCGTTTGCTAACGAGAACCTCTTGTTGCCGAGAGGAGGGGTTATTGTCTGGAGAGTCCAGTTTATCAACAGTTGCTCCCCATGGCTTAAAACCCTCCTTTTTGAAGAGCCAGACGGTGTAGTTTAAGTTTCCGTCTCGCTCGTAGAAGTTGTACTTGTCCATACCCAGCTTCTGCGCATTTTTGAGGTGCGCTTCTTCACTGATTTGGGCGAGTCCAACATAGGCAGTGCTTGGGTTGTCAGGGGTGGGTCGTCTTCGATAGGGAGATTTCCCATCTTTCTCGTACTGATTGAAGCCAGACTCTCGTTTGATGATGAGAGTCATGGCTTCGGCATCCCGCGGTGGGAGTCGTTCCGCTAAATACTTGCGGACGTACTCCTCGTTTTGCTTGTTGTGGGGGAGAAGTTCTTTCTCTACTACGTATGGCGTAATCCTTTCCCGAGAGGCGATGACGCGATTGGCGACATCTGCCGTCTCAACCGTATTCCACACTGTCCGGCCGACGCCGAGCAGTGCGAACACGAGAACCAAGAGTCCGAGAGGCTTGACCCCTTTCTCCTTTCTAGACATGAGAAAGAGAGCAACCACCAGGATGACCTGGAAGCACCCAAACCACCTTTGTTCGTACCACTCCACCCAAAACACCGGGAAATTCATCCAGATGCAAAGATGGAGGGCAAAAAAGCCGAGGCTAATGAGTAAAGATCGGAAGAGCG
>JAUPVF010000043.1 GCA_030917185.1 Patescibacteria group bacterium | reverse complement strand
GGCAGGTTGCATTGCTAGAAAAAGGGGAAAGCGTTGCCCAGGAGACCCGTGGGTGGGATGAAAACAAAGGAGTAACATTTTCACAACGATCCAAAGAAAATGCTCATGATTACAGGTATTTTCCTGAACCAGACCTACCAAAATTAGTTTTATCTGAGATACCTGAATTACAGAGGGATGTATTAATAACTGGTATGCCGGAAACTCCAGCGCAAAAACGTGTTCGTTTTACAGAAATGTTTGGTATCAAGCCAGAAGATATTGAGGTGTATGTTACAAACCGTGATGCAGGGGTTTTCTTTGAGTCCGTTATCTCAAAAATTTCAAATAGAAATGAACAAGATAAGGATCTGGTCAAAACCGCCTCAAATTACATCACCTCAGACCTTATAGGGCTTTCCAAGGGGGTGGGTGCAGAGTTTTCTCACGGGAAAATGACTCCGGAGGGCTTTGCACAGATGATTATGATGATAAAACAGGGTGATATATCATCTCGTGGTGCAAAAGATATGTTGAAAATAATGTTTGAAGATGGTGGAGAACCAGAAACAATCGCACAAACGAAAGGGTTGATACAAAAAAATGACATTGATGAGTTGAAAAAAATTATTTTGGATATTGTAAATGCAAACCCTGCCGTTGTTGCTGAATATAAGGCAGGTAAAGAATCTGTCGCACAATTTTTTGTTGGACAGGGGATGAAAATTACGAAAGGAGCTGCTAATCCAGAGTTATTAAAACAAATTACGCTAGAGATATTAACGAAATAGTCTGAATAATAAAATACCCCTAGGTGTGGCCTAGGGGTATTTTATTATTCATCTGCTTTGAGATGACGCACAATGAGTTTGCGAATCTCTTGCTTCGTACTCTTTCGGAGTCCTGCATTGCTCTCGATTTCCTGTATAACCACCTCTAGATCTTCAATCTTGTAGACTCTGTAATTGTTCATCGGATGTCTATGTGCTTTTAGCTTCCCGTTTTTATCCCAGTTGCGTAGCGTAAGAGGGGAAACTCCCAAAATAGCAGACGCTTGCTTGATAGTTATGTATTGATTTGCCATGTCTTTTATAAGTAAACATTAATAAACCTTACTAAACATAAATAATATATAAATAAACTTTAATATAAAATAGCAATTTTTATAACTATGATATATTTATATACAGATATGTCTTTTAACATAAATTTATAAAATCATTGATAAGATTATTAGATTATAAATTACTTTATAAACATTTACCACTATGTATGTGAATAAGTTTTGTGTTGAATAATAATCATATGCGTTTTAGGGCTCTATATTGACCCCAATTTGGTTGTAGTATTTTTTACGATATTGGAATAAGCGAGACAAACTTGACAGGTTTTAGAAGGGAAGTGATATCGCGGAAATAAAAGTTACAACTTCCCTGTTTTTTGTCCTTAAAAATTGGCTCAAAATGGAAGGGGATTTCATATCATATTTTTTGTCGTTATGTGTGACAAATTGATCAATTTTTCAGAATTAATGATTCTATTTGTTTTGTACCAAATCGTTGATAAATAACAATATCTCGTTTAATCTCTGCTATCCGAGAGATTGTTATTTATCCACAGTTTTTTTATATAAATTAATTCTCAGAACATATATAATATGTGTAATGAGTTCTGGATTATTTTTTGATAATAAAAAATATATCTCCGCTAAGGAAGCATCGCTTCTCACCTCTTACTCTAAAGATTACATTGGACAACTTTGTCGAGCCGATAAAATTGATTGCAAACAGATCGGTAGAATCTGGTATGTTAGTGAAGAATCTATTCTCAATTATAAAAATTTTCCAACAACATTCTCTTCTCTGAAAGATCAGTACATTCCTGTTGAGAAAAAAGTCACATCACAGGTTCCTGTATTTACATCTGCACCAACACAACAAAAATCAGAATCAGTCAAAACAACTACTTTTGTAAAAATTGTCAATTTTGTAAAAAGTCTTATTTCTCCAAAGGTATTTGACGCAGCACGAGTTTATGCATCTAGCAACTACTCACCATTGCGAGTTGTGGGAACAGTTGCAATTGCACTTGTAATGCTTGTTGGTGCACTAACTGTAAAAGATGGCATTGTTGCATTTGCCGATACATCATCGCAGTTGGCAGAAATTATGCCACGTGTTGTACGAACAGTATTGGCACGAACTGCTGGATTGCCAGAAGATATTTCAAATAAAATTTCATCCGCTCCGATGACAGCATATGACGAGATGAATAGTTTTACGGATTTCTATTCACATAAACTTGCTGTTGTGTATAACACAGTTGGTCAAAATATATTCGCAACTGCAAATTCTAGTACAGAAGCAATTATTACGTTTGCAAAAAATCCTCCACTACAAATTGTTCGTGGTATTAACGCTGTGGCACTTGGAGAGAAAAAAATAATTGATAGAACCGCAGTCTCTACAAAAAATATTGCGCTTGCAGTACATGCACAGACATTTGCCTTTATTTCTGATTCATTCGGAGGAGTATCTGATGTACGACAGTCAACCCAAACTCTTTCTGCGTCTGTTGCATTTGCAGTCAATCGGACAGCGGTTACCCCGGTTGATCGTGCGGGTGTAACTGTGTATGAAAAAGTAAATAGTTGGTTTGATCGAGGTTTGTATACTCCTTTAGCAAACATTTTTGAGAGTAAACCAGCAATTGTTAACACGGTATATGTTGCTCAACAAGTCACA
>JAUPVF010000042.1 GCA_030917185.1 Patescibacteria group bacterium | reverse complement strand
CATATTTTTTATGTAATAAACGGCATAAAAGTGTGCAGAAGTACGAGAGATTTTTCTAGGATATACCGAAGCATATATTGAGTTGAGACAGCAGTTGCTGGATCAGGAAGTTTTGCTTTTGATTCCTCTATTATAACATCAGCAAATCTGTGCCATATATACCCATAAAGTTTTTCTCCTGCAAGATAAAATCTATATGTATCCATGTCTTGTTTGATGTCGGCTATAAGGGTCTTAAATTCAGCAAGAAGGGTTTGGTCGGTATCAGTTAGGGGAACTTCTTGTTTTTGTAGAGGGGAGTTATCTGTGTTTGATAATACAAATCGGGTGATATTCCAGATTTTATTAGCAAAATGTTTGTATGCCTTCAATTTGTCCTCTGACATTTTGCTGTCATTTCCTGGTCCAGTACCAATAACAAGTGCCATGCGTACTGCGTCGGCACCATATTTTTCTATCATATCTACAGGATCAATGTTGTTCCCAAGGGATTTACTTATTTTTCTTCCTTGTGTATCACGCACAAGACCGTGTAGGTACACATGTTGAAATGGCACTTGTCCGACTGTATATGTAGACATGAGAATCATGCGGGCAACCCAAAAAAAGATAATATCATAACCAGTCTCAAGTACGGTTGTTGGGTGATAATTCGCAAAATCATTTTCTGGTCCAGTTTTTCCTTTGACTGAGTTACCTGTATTTGGCCAACCTAACGTAGAAAATGACCATAGTCCAGATGAAAACCATGTGTCTAGTGTGTCTGCGTCTTGTTCCCAGCCCGGTTCAGTCGGAGGAGTAACATCACAATATATTTCATCTCCTTTATACCACACAGGAATCTGGTGTCCGTACCATATTTGTCTGCTAATACACCAATCACGTAAGTTTCCAATCCAGTGAGTGTATACTTTTTCAAATCTATCTGGAATGATTTCAATATCATTATTTTCAACCACCGATAGCATCAATTTTTTTAATGTAACCATCTCACCTTTTTGTACATGGGGCATATTGTCATGTGGGTAAGGGAACTCTTTGTTTACGTGTATGAACCATTGATTCATAATCTGAGGTTCAATAATACCTCCGGTACGTTCTGCTGTGGCGATATTGTGTACATAGTCTTCCTCTTTGGTCAGGAGTCCTTTGGATTTTAGTTTTTCTAGGATACCTTTTCGGGCATCAGCGATTTTCATACCAGCAAATTCACCAGCGATTGGTAGAAGTTTTCCGTATTTATCAATAATCTGTTCCTTATCTAGGTTGTGGCGTTCAGCCATTTCAAAATCAACCACACTGTGCCATGGGGTAATTGTCATAACACCAGTACCAAATTCCATATCAATTGATTCATCTTTTATTATGGTTGCTGTGATTGGTCCACTTATCCATTCAAGAGAAATCTGCTCTCCATGTGAGTATTGGGTATATCGTGTATCATCTGGATGCATAACAACGTACTTATCTCCGAATTTTGTTTCTGGTCGTGCGGTTGCTATCGTGAACGGTCCATAGGTGAGATAGTACAGTTTTGTTTTTTCTTCCTGGTAAACAATTTCATCATCAGAGATTGTTGTTTGACCTTTTGGATCCCAATTTACAATACGATGACCACGGTAAATGATACCGTCATCATACATTTTTTTGAACACAGTTCGTACGGCAAGGTTTCTTTTTTCATCCAGGGTAAATGCTTCACGTGACCAGTCCAGGGAACAGCCCATTTTTTTCATTTGATCCACGATAGTGTCATGGCTTTCTTGAGCAAACTTTTCCACTCGTCCAAGAAATGCTTCTCTCCCCAGATCATGACGGTTGACCCCTTCTGCTTTTTGAATAATTTTTTCTACTTTAGATTGGGTTGCAATGGCAGCATGGTCGGTCCCCGGTATCCAGAGGGTTTTTTTACCCAACATGCGATTGTATCGCACCATAATGTCTTCAAGTGCAAGCATATAGGCACTACCCATGTGTAGTGTACCAGTAACGTTAGGTGGGGGAAGCACAATAGAGAAATAGTCTGCGTCTACTGCAGTCAATCCTTTTTCAATACACACGTCTGGATTAAAAAAACCACTATCCTCCCAGAGTTTGTAGATAGTTTGTTCTGTTGATAACGGATTATATGGTGAGAGGAATATCTCATTCATGTATACAGAATAGCATATATAGCATAATCGGGGTAGGAACGAGGTTAGGGAGAGTAATAGGGTATAAAAGACATGTCTTTTATACTTTTATTAAATGTCCTTTATACTTAAATCCCAAATAATACTGTCTATTAAAGGGTATTAAAAAATGTAAAAGACATATTTTTCACAAAATTAAAGGACACAATAATATGGCTAAAAATAATGATATATTAGAGATTCTATTTTCAGGTTTCTATTGACATTTGTAGAAATAAGTGTATTCTTATACATCATTATAAAAAAGTGTAATTTATTTCATTTTATTTCAATTTTTATGCATCAGATATTCACAAAATCCATCATAAAACAAAGCATTTTTCTTGCGTTGTTAGTTGCCATGATGTTCTCGTCTGCGAGCGCTGTTTTTGCAGATAATGTAAATAATACACTTTCTAATTCTCAAACAATCCAAGACCCTTCTGGTGTTGGTAGTTCATCAGATGCATGTGAAAAGGTTTCTGTATATTGGTTCAGAAATAATGCAACTTCATACAACGCATATCGAAGTACCATGAACGATCTT
>JAUPVF010000041.1 GCA_030917185.1 Patescibacteria group bacterium | reverse complement strand
ATAAAAATTATGGTTATATTTGACAGGAAAGGAGTTCGCTGTGGGTTCAACAATATTTGCTCGAAAACCGTTCCACGAGATTATCGTGGAAATGATGCCTCAGTTGAGTAGCGCAGAACTGGAAACAGTTGGGAAACTGTTCATACTGTGTGTCATCCCCAAGGACCATGAAAAGATCGTGGATGCTTGGAAAAAGCGTTGTACGGAAATAGGTTGGTCGCCAGAAAATATCGCCTATGTAGCCGATGATATTATGGCGCACAAAGCGGATCTCGAAGGAGAGAAAAAGAGCGACAATCCGCTCAATCGCTTTCAACTCGCCGACGAGAAGCACGCGTGATACATTGCCCGATCCAACACAACGGATCGGGCCCCCATCAAAGTTTTCTTTATGAAGAATATTTTGATGGGAGTTCAGTTCTTTATAAGGAGAAAAAAAGGAGTAGACATGTATCAAATTCGGCTTGAAATCAGTAACCCAGACACCAAGTTCAAAACCGCTGGAACCGCAAGGGTTCGTACAAACATCACAAGTACCAAGTACAATGATGATGGAAGCATCCACGTATGTCCAAGACCGGAATCGTGCATTGTTGCAACAAAACACATCCTGACTGCAAAATCCAAGCAGCCGTTCGTGATGTTCATAGGTCATTACATTATTGTCGCTTCTGATAATGGGAATGATGGAGTGGAAGTTCTTTCTAGGGACAATGTTGGGGATTTCCATTATATGTATCCTTCGGAACATCATACCCACGAACACACCTTCTTTTAACCCCCACTCGCTGAAACCGCTCGTCTCGGCGAGTGGTTTCTTTTACCCAAAACAAGACCGGAGTGATTAACTCCGGTCAAAATCGCTCCGCTTGATTTTTTATTGCACTCGCAACAAATATCTATCATCCCGCAATCTCCTACTAACATCCCTGCACACAATTGTCCACGCAGGAAAAGAACGAGACATTCTTCCAAAAAAATCCTTCTTTTTTCTCTCATATGAGTAATGGCTCACCCGATCATAAAACGACTGACCGATACCATCATACCAAACCACATTATGTCTTTGTTGTGTTTGGTCTCTAAAAAATCCAGCAAACAAGAGAATCTGGGAAGCCCCAATTTCCAAAATTTCCGGATCGTGCCATCCCATTGGTTGAAAGACACAGTGTTCAAACACCTCTCCCAAACAAGACATGACAGGAATGGTTGATGTATTACAACGTGACACACAAGCGTAATGTGCAAGCACCTTCGCCACATATGCCATTTCATCATCTTTATATCTTCTATCCCTGGTTTCTTTTTGCAAATAATCCAGGAAAAAATTTAATGTCCCTCGCGGATCAACGACATTAACTTCAGAAAGAAAACCCATATTGTACCCCTTTCTGATACTAATTTTATACTTTAAGATTCAATATGCAAGGACAAAATACATACTGATATTGATACAAACTCAAATAAAAATCGATATATAATTTTAGTTATGCAACAACTGATGTACAGTGCGCACATTTACGAGCAAGTTTTGGAATGTCCGACATACACTCAGGACATTTTTTCGTATCTGGTTCAGGTGCCACTTCCCCTCGTTTCATCCGAGCAGACAGCGCATTGATTGGCACGATAACAAAAAAATATATTGCACCTGCTACAATCAAAAATGAGAGAAGAGAATTGAGGAACGACCCGTACATAAACCGACTTGAGTTTATGGTGAAAAACAATCCTGAAAAATCTGGTGCTTTTACCAAAGCACCTATAAATGGAGTGATAATGTCTTTGACCAACGAATTAACCACTGCACCAAAAGCCCCGCCAATCACCACACCGACCGACAAATCTACCACGTTCCCTCGCATAATAAACTGTTTGAATCCTTGTAGCATATAGAAATGATTAAATTTTATAATAGATATATTATATAACAAAAAGCGGATCCCCGTGGGAACCCGCCTGATACCTACCGACTGCACATTGTGGACATTAAGCCATCAATACAAGAAACGACTTCGTCAACAGAATTTTCTGCCGAAACAGTATGGACTTTGAGACCTTTGTGTTTTTCGATCTCAAAAATTATACTCGAGATATTGCTCCGAAAGAGACTAATCCGTCTCTTAATCGTAGCAATATCCTTGTCATCCTCACGCTCTGGTAGACCAGTTGCACGATGCTTATCTTTTCTACCGGCAATACGTGACAAACACGTCGCAAGAGAACAGTCCAATAAAAAAAATCGGAGATCATATCTTGGTAATTTGTTAATTACCATGTGGACCTGATTGTTCGTCCTGATGCAACCATCAAGAACAAAATCTTTCCCTTGTGCCCGCAGTATTTTCACCGCACTCTCGAACAATTCGGCTACTGATTCATCGCTGGCAAGCCCGCCATTGTTCACCACAGATGGATCTGTTTGATTTTTCCTAATCAGATCGCCCATGATGACAGGGTTATACCCCCTGCCAATAAATTCAGAAGCAACAGTCCCCTTACCCGACCCTTGTGGACCGAGTAAAATAATTGCAATCGGCATGTTTTCTCTCCTTAAAGAACAAACCAGGCAACATCATAACCCAAAAAACACTCGGTGGCAACCCGAGTGTTTTTTATAATCATCTAATGAAATTTTCCTATTGAAAAACCTATACTAATCCTTCAAATAGTAATGCTTGATTGGTTTGAGATTTTCGTCTAACTCGTACACGATAGGAACACCTGTAGGTATTTCCAATCCAACAATATCTGCGTCACTTATATCATCAAGATACTTAACTAACCCCCTCAGACTGTTTCCACTTCCTGCAACAATTACTTTTTTACCATCTTTTATAGCAGGAGCAATATCCTCGTGCCAATACGGCAACACACGCTCAATAGTATCGGACAGAGACTCTGCGCATGGGATACACACAGGATCTATGTCTTTATATTTTGGATCATTTCCCGAATATCGTGGATCTGTTGTTTCTAGCAATGGAGGACGTTCAGAAAAACTTCGTCGCCATATCTGGACTTGTTCCTCTCCATATTTTTCTATCATGTCCGCATGCTTGACTCCCTGTAACGCACCATAGCATCTTTCATTTAATCTCCACGAGTATTTAATAGGTATGGTCTCTACTCCCATTTCAGTAAGCAAAAGATCCAAAGTTTCTTTTGTTCTTTTGAGAACTGATGCAAAACCCATATCAAACATAAAACCTGCTTTTTTAAGATTTCGTCCTGCTTGTTTCGCTTCCTCTATTCCCTGCTCAGTTAAATCTACATCTGTCCACCCACAGAATATTTTCTCTTTATTGTAAATTGTCTGTCCATGTCTTATGAGAACTAATGTGTACATATAAGATATTTTTCTTATTAATTAATACTGCCACATTTTACCCCATTTCAATAAATAAAAAAAGGGCGTATCGCAACACGCCCCAAACCAAAACACTAGATGACAATCCGCCGAGACAGATTATCAACAAAACAGAGAATCTTGATAAAACGAACAAAAATGCCGTACCAGTATTCTGATGCTACCCGAGGAAACGTCATGTTCCTCATGAGGTACTCCAGTCTTGATGATAATAAGTCACTATCATCGTGACAAGAGAAAATCCCCCGAATATCATGCTCCTCAAAAGCATCCTCTTCACACCTTTGAACAAAATTCAGTTCCTCCTGCAACCGCTCCCTTTGGCAGAGCAGGCAGGAACACTGCTGTACATGAAAAAACATTTTTCCTCCCAAATCAGTATGCTCCTTTTATGTATATGCTGTAAACATTGACATCTATTTATTACAGTGTATCATTTATATATACCGTTCTTTTATTACAGTCTCGGTCGGCACCGGCTCCCGCAGAGCACACCAAAAAACCGACCGCCAATGGGGTGAGTGCGAGGTGATACGTCCTTTCTCACCTCTCTCACCCCATTACCACACAAAAGCCACCCCATAGGTGGCTTTTATATATCACAGAATTTTCCAATGTTATGCTATTTTTTGAAAACCTTCCCACCAAGATACGCTGCCTTTTTACCAAGTTCCTGTTCAATACGAATGAGTTGATTGTATTTTGCAATACGTTCACTTCGGCACAATGAGCCAGTTTTAATTTGTCCTGCACCTAGCCCAACAACAAAATCTGAAATAGTAGTATCTTCTGTTTCCCCTGACCGATGTGACACAACAGCAGTAAACCCGGCTTTGTGTGCCATGTTGATTGCATCAATTGTTTCTGACACTGTTCCAATTTGGTTGAGTTTAATCAAAATTGAGTTTCCTGCTTTTTGATCAATACCCATTTTTAATCGAGCAATGTTTGTCACAAACAAATCATCACCAACGATTTGTATTTTTTTACCAAGTTTTGCAGTCATCAATTTCCACCCTTCCCAATCGTCCTCAGCGAGACCGTCTTCGATGGATACGATTGGATATTTTTTGACCCACTCAACATAGAAATCCACCATCTCTGCACTTGTTAATGATCGGTTTTCTGACTTCAATTCATATTTCCCCTCTTTATAAAACTCACTAGCCGCAGGGTCAAACGCCAAGGCGATATCCTTGCCTGGTTTGTAACCAGCAGATGTGATTGCTTCTAGGATAATTTCAACTGCTGCTTCATTTGATGGTAGTGACGGTGCATATCCACCCTCATCCCCAACTGATGTGTTCAATCCGCGAGATTTCAATATTTTTTTCAAGGCATGGAATACCTCCGCACCATACCGTATTGCCTCAGCAAATGTTTTTGCTCCCACCGGCACAATCATGAATTCCTGTAAGTCAGTTGAATTTTCAGCATGCTTCCCTCCATTCAAGATATTCATCATTGGTGTTGGCAATAATGTCAGTTTTGATTTGCTGATTGTTTTGAAATATCCATGCAAGGTTTTTTGTTGTGACTGTGCCATGGCGCGGGCAAAAGCAAGCGACACTCCAAGCATAGCGTTTGCACCGAGATTACCTTTATTTTCTGTTCCATCAAGTGTGATGAGTGCTGTGTCCAACGTTGATTGTGTCCACTCTTTACCTTTTAGTTTTTTGAATATAGGACCATTAACATTGTTAACTGCTTTTTGGACTCCAAGTCCCCCATATCGTTTTTTATCTCCATCACGCAATTCTACTGCTTCGTGACTACCAGTTGACGCGCCACTTGGTACACCTGCTCGTCCCATTGAACCGTCTGCTAAGTGAACATCAACCTCAACTGTTGGATTTCCTCGGGAATCAAGGATTTCTCGTCCAATAATTTTTACAATCTTTTTTGATTTCTGTGTTGCCATTGAAAATGAATTATTAGTAAAGTAGTAATAACCATTGCATTGTAGCACTTTTATTTTTGCATGCAAAAACAATATGTGACCGAATGTGTTATTTATTTGTTTTCCATACCAACCTGAGACATTCTGCGACCGAGTGGACGGTCACCGATTTCGTTATGTTGGCTAAATATAACCCGACGAACCTCATCGGGATTTTGGACCATAGTCATGAAAAAATCACCGCTATCCTCTGCAGCCGTCTGGACTTTGACTGAACCAAAATTCAGCATTGTTTGGAGAAAACCATGAACATCAAGTGTAACATCTTGTATTTTATCAAACCGCAAGTTGGTAATTTCCCGATCAAACAGTCGCTTTTGATCAACATCAATAATCCGCTTTTCTGTCACATACCAGACATTCAAAAAATATTTCGTCCAATCAAGAAAGAAAGTAATCCACAAAAATAACAGCCAGAGAGAATAGAAGAACAAAAATAATGCGGGTACATTACCAGGGATAACAAGAGAATCAAATACATGCGGAGCAAAGCGGGCAATGAGTATAAGTACAACAAATGGAACAACTGCCCCAAACAGCAAACTCATGGCATGACCAACAAATACAATCCAGTGTTTTCGCACTTCTAATATAACATGCTCATCCTGATCTAAATGTAATGCGTCGTATGATGCCATAAATTAAAAATAAGAAAGGGCTAACAAAGCGATGATAAATAAAACAGCGGAAACGAGCAGAAACAATGTCCGAGCGATTAGTACCCCTTGGTGTCTCATGCCATATGCAGACCAATGGTACATAAGCACACTGGTCAAGATGACATATCCGACAAAGAAAATAATAAGCGCACCAGTGAGTACAGGAACATTCAATATGAAAGAAAGTTTCAAAAATGGGAGGTTTGGCATTTGCAAAGGAGGAAATTGAGTGTCCATATACATAGTATATCAAAAACTATAAACAATTCATCCACATGAATAAAAGCAATGTGCCACATTTGACTAAAATGCCTTTTTTATGCTTTAATAGACACATCAATCAACTGCCGGAAGGCGTTTTTTATTGAGATTATCAGAGTTATCACTCCCCGCGTAATTGTCTGTCTTAAACTTTCAAATTTGAGACAAGGTCAAGGCGGAAGAGGAAAATGATTTGAGCTTGCCTGAGTGCGCAAGTGAAAATCATTTTCTGAATTCCAACGCAGAGATTGTCAAAATTTGGAAGTTTAATTTTATGGAAATACGAAATATAGCAATCATAGCCCACGTGGATCATGGCAAAACAACCCTCACCGATGCCCTCCTCCGCCAAAACGGCATGACAGAAGAAGGCACCAGTATGGACTCAAACACACTTGAAAAAGAGCGTGGTATTACCATATACGCCAAAAATACTTCCCTATTCTATAAAGACACAAAAATAAACATCGTAGATACTCCAGGTCACTCCGACTTCGGATCAGAAGTTGAACGTGTACTCCGTTCTATAGACACCGTACTTCTTGTTGTAGATGCTCAGGAAGGACCAATGCCTCAAACACGATTCGTATTAAAAAAATCACTTGAGTTGGGATTAAAGCCAATTGTGATTATAAACAAAATTGATAAGCCAGCAGCACGACCAGAAGCAGTACATGAAATGACTCTTGAATTGTTTATGGATCTTGGTGCAAATGATGAACAACTAAACTTTACTACTTTATATGCGGTGGGACGAGAAGGAACAGCCAAGCGAAACATGCAAGATGAGTCAACAAACCTCAACCCTATTTTGGATGTGATTCTAGAGGAAGTACCCCCAGCAAGCAACAAAATGGAAGGACCTGCCCAACTCCAAGTATTTAACCTCGCCTACGATAACTTTCTTGGTCGTATGGCTATTTGCCGTATCTACCAAGGAACACTTAAAACAAATGAAACTGTGTATGTATCAGAACCAAATGGTAAAAATTTTACAGGCAAAATCACTAAAATATTTACATTTGAAGGTATGAGCAGAAAAGACGAAGCAGAAGCAACTGCTGGAGACATTGTGATGATTGCCGGCATACCAGACATCTATATTGGCGATACTATATGCAACCAACCAAACATTCCACCATTACCATCTATTACTATTGATGAGCCAACTATTTCGTTGGAGTTTTTGGTCAATAGTTCACCGTTTGCCGGACGTGAAGGAAAATTCGTTACCTCACGACAGATTCGTGAACGATTAGAAAAAGAATTGGAAGTGAATGTTGGTCTGAAAGTTGATTTTGATAGTGGTGAAAATATCATCGTCTATGGACGAGGAGAATTGCATATTGCCATCCTATTGGAAAACATGCGACGAGAAGGATTTGAACTCCAGGTATCACAACCACACGTTATTTTGAAAGAAGAGAATGGAGTCCAGATGGAACCATTTGAGGAAGTGGTGATTGATGTACCAGATGAATTCGCAAGTTCAGTTATTTCCCGCCTGACAGAAAAACGCGCACTGCTCATGAATATCAAACAAGATGCTGGTCATCAACGACTAATACTAGAGGCACCAACTCGAGGATTGTTGGGTTATCGAGGGCAATTCATTGTGGACACCAAAGGTCTCGGTATTTTCTCATCACGATTTATCGGATTTCGCCCACATGTTGGTGAAATAAAGAAAAGCCACTTGGGTGCCATGGTTTCAATGGAACAGGGCAAGGCACTTGCATTTGCA
The DNA here is from genome assembly GCA_030917185.1 of Patescibacteria group bacterium. GTDB lineage: Bacteria > Patescibacteriota > Minisyncoccia > Phycocordibacterales > DATDWN01 > JAUPVF01. The sequence goes on along the minus strand of JAUPVF010000041.1, from coordinate 16,342 downwards.
TTGGATAACCTCCAACAACGTGGAGTGTTGTATATTGAACCAGGTACAGAAGTCTATAAGGGAATGGTTATTGGTAATGCATCTAAAGGAGACGACTTGTGGGTTAACCCAACCAAAGGCAAACAACTAACCAACATGCGTGCGTCTGGGTCAGATGACAGTGTCTATCTAGCAGCATCAATCAAACTTGATATCGAACGAGCAATGGAGATTATGGCTGAAGATGAATATATTGAAATCACTCCAAACTCAGTTCGTCTCCGAAAAAAGGAAATGAAGAAATTATAATACGTCGACGATTAAAAACATCCCCCGAAAGCATCGATGCCTCGGGGGATTTTGTTATCGGTAGGCGCACAGTTGAATGGACAATTGGTTACGTCGCCACACAGTGACGGGTGTTCCCCGTCGTTTCCGTGGAAATTGTATTTTGCGGCGACTCTTGGTCTTTTCATTAATCCCTGGAGGGCAATATAAATTTATGAGAACAAACACCTTCTCCCTCTCCTTGAGATTAAAATCGAGAGATCCTACAACTCTCAGCATAACGTCCCGATAGTAATTCGGGAGTGTGCCATTCTCTAATTTAATGACAAATGAACGTCTTGCATTCGCAAAGGATGCAAGGTTCCTAATGCTGATCTGTGACCGCTCTCGAGCAGTCTTGATCATCATTCCCAACTCAACCGCATAAACATTAATCTCTGACTCCATTTGGAATCCTTTCTATACCTATTGAACCACCACTCCGTATAAATTACAAGTCCAATTCAAAGTGGCCAATTTTTGTTCGTTTGATGCCATAGGCAATTGCCTGAGTCTTTAATTTACGTGCAATATCGGATACAAACTGCCGAACATAAAAACCACTTGAAACAGACAGTGAAATAGTATCAATCGGATACCGAGTATTCCCTTTATCACTTAGTGCCGTCCTCCAATGTTCTATTATATCCCCCTGTCGGAAATCACCATCCACTAACCCTACTTTTTTTTCTATCTCTGCTAGTAACTCCCCACCGGAAATAAATCGGCGGGACACATGCTTTACTTTATACAATTTAACTTTGTGCCCGGGAATAGGTATTTCTTTAATTTTTCCTTCACGTGACCATTGAAACAATGGCTTACCCAAAACTGGTTGTGATGAATATGCTGGATATTTTTGTCGCATAATGCCGACAAAATCTTTAAGTATTTTTTGAATCTTCAAAATATCTTTGTGTTGTGCCTGCATAAATTTCTTTAGATCCACTCCATCGTTGTCTTCATTTTTTTTCTTTACACCATCCACAACAATTCCGAGCACATCCAGCGTATCTGTTTCAAATCCCCACAACACATCACATTCATATGTTTTTGGTAAGTCCAAATATTTGTCTTTGCGAGCAATTGCATCCCCTGACAAAAGCATGAGCAATCCTTCTGCCATTGGGTCAAGCCGACCAGCATAGGTCATTGAAATATCCTTAAAGCGAGGATTCTCCTGTTTGAAACGAGCAATAGACTGTAGAGGTGTCTCCCCAACTCGTTTGTACACTATATTGAGCCCTGTTTCTTGAATATCATCCATATTTCGTATACACTTAGGTCAACACTATATTATCATGACTGAAAAATCAAAGTTGAGCACAGAAAATTATAAGGGGGTTCGTGACTTTTACCCGGAAGATATGTTTGTCCAAAATTATATTTTTGGAGTATGGAAACAGGTTGCAGAACAGTTTGGATACACCCAATACGATGCATCGGTACTAGAACCAGCAGAACTTTACAAAGCAAAAAGTGGCGAGGAGATTGTTAATGAACAAACATATACATTTACCGATCGAGGTGATCGTGAAGTCACGTTGCGTCCAGAAATGACCCCGACTGTTGCCCGTATGGTCGCAGCCAAAATTCAAGACCTCTCGCTCCCTCTCCGTTGGTATTCTATTCCTAACTTATTTAGATATGAAAAGCCACAGCGCGGACGACTGCGAGAACACTGGCAACTCAACGTTGATTTGTTTGGTGTTGAGGGATCAGAAGCAGATACAGAAATTATTTCTATTGCTCGTACAATCCTTAAAACTTTTGGGGCGCAAGATACTGATTTTGAAATCCGTATAAACAGTAGAAAAATCATGAATGACTTGTATAGTCATTTCAAATTAAACGAAGAACAGATACACAAGTTATCAAAAATTATTGATAAAAAGGCAAAAATATCTGATGAGGTGTTTGAGTCCAGTGTAACAGAAATCATAGGAGGGATTGCGAGCGATTTCATCTGGACACTAAAAGCCAATGAACGTATTTTTGATGTTATCGGCAGAGACAACCCTCATGGCACTGAAGTGATTGAATTGATAGAAAAACTAGCCACTGTCGGAATCAACAATGTCGTTTTTGACCCAACATTGATGCGTGGGTTTGATTATTACACCGGCGTTGTGTTTGAAGTGTTTGATACACACCCAGATAACAACCGTTCAGTTTTTGGCGGTGGACGATATGACGATCTTTTGGATATTTTTGGAACCAAAAAAGTGCCGACCATTGGGTTTGGTGCTGGAGACGTAACCGCTCGTGATTTCCTAGAAGTACACAATCTCCTGCCAGTATACAAACCATCAGCACAACTCTATATTGGTGTACTTGGCACAGAATACATAGACCACGCACGAATACTGGCAAACAAATTGCGATCACAAAATCTTAACGTTGCCATTGATTTATCAAACAAAAAAGTTGGCGATCAAATCAAAACCGCCCACAAACAATCCATACCGTACGTTCTCGTGGTTGGTGAAAACGAAGTAAAAGAAAATAAATACACGGTTAAACAAATGGAAAGTGGTGATGAGAAAAAACTCTCCGCTGACGAAATAGTTTCATATATCAGAAATAGATAAAACGAACGGAATGAAAAAAATAGTATTTGATATTGAAACAAAAAACATATTTCAGGATGTCGGATCAAACAACCCTGTTGATTTGGATATTTCTGTTGTCTGCACCTATGACTACGAAACAAATAGTTATGACAGTTTTTTGCAAGAAGATTTTTCTCGGCTGTGGGATTTGTTAGCCAAAGCAGAGATGCTTGTCACCTACAACGGTGATCATTTTGATATTCCCCTTCTAAATAAGTATTACAAAAAAGATGGTCGAGGAGACTTGAATGATATTCGGTCACTTGATTTACTCAAAGAAATCAAAAATTCGTATGGTAGACGAATGAAATTAGACCAGATTGCCGACGGGACATTTGGTATACATAAAAGCGGTAATGGACTTGATGCGGTAGTCTGGTGGCGAAACGGTGAAATAGAAAAAATTAAAAAATATTGTCTGGATGATGTGAAAATCACTAAAGATGTCTACGAGTATGCTCTCAAAAATAAAAAATTGATATTCAAGGAAGGTCCGTTTACTAAAGAAATCAAACTGGACACAAAACACTGGGAACCAGTGCAGGAAATGAAAACACAAAGTCTGTTTTAATAAAAAATAACCCCTCTGGGATTTTTTATATATGAAAAAGGGGAGCAGCTTTCTTAGCCACCCCCCTTGCGCGGACCCCCAGTCTTTCGGGAGAACCGCGATGCAACAGGGCCAAACGGTAGCCTGCTGCCGTGTAACGGCACGCGATGCGCACCGGCTTTAGCGAGGACGTCCTCGCTCTGGTAGTCCTACCCTTCCGAACAACTATCGCGATAGTTGCGAGGCTCTTTTCAGTCAAAGAAGTTTGCGCTGGTTTTCGGGCGACTGTTCCCTACTTCCCACTCCTCTTGACCTAGCCGAAATACCGGCGTCTTGCATTCGTAAACGACCCTCAAAAAAAGATCATTTACGGCTCCATTTTACCCCGTAAAAATCGGGGAGACTGGTTGGCAACCCACAATGAGAGCACACTGCGGTCAACCATCTATCTGGTGATAGTATAGCACACACACTAAAAAAGTCAAGAAATTTTAATGGAAAATATAATTTTCTTTTTATAACACATAAAATATGGCTATAAATAAAGACTTTTTTATAATAAGAGGAAAATGAGCAAAACCCTACCACAGGAATAAAATGATAATTGCCACTACAACACGGTACCAGATAAATATATTGAGATTATGGGTCTTGAGATAACGAATGAGAAAGTTGATTGCCAAAAGTCCCGTCACAAATGCAACAAGAGAGCCAACCAAAAGTGATGCCCCAAAACCAGTAGTCAACAACTCGTGACGAACTTCAAATAATTTCTTCAAACCCGCACCAAACAAGACGGGAATAGATAGCAAGAAACTAAATCGTGTCGCTTCTTCTTGTGATAAGCCGGTTATAAGTCCTCCAGAAATGGTTGCCCCCGATCGTGATACCCCAGGAACTAATGCAAGACACTGGAAAAAACCGATAATAATCCCCCTCCCGAGCGATAGTACTTTATTTTTGGTTGCAACTTTTTGAGCATACCAAAATAGAATACTACCCAATACCAACGTCAGTGCTACCAGATGAACATTACGAAAAACTGTGTCCATTTGTTTTTCCAGCAACAAACCGAATACAACAGCCGGTATAGTACCTATAACAATAGCCGAAACCATTGTCTGATCTACCCTAGAGATTTCTTTTCGGATGACCCAAAGAAAAACACTTTTTAGTAAATGAACAATATCTTTCCAAAAATAAACAATAAGAGCACACGAGGTTGCCAACTGTAACACCGCATCAAACGCCAAGCCCCCCGAATCTAACCCCAGGACAAAACGTGTAATAATAAGGTGTCCAGAGGATGAAACCGGGATAAACTCCGTCGCTCCTTCAATAAACCCAAGTATAATTGCACCAATATATGTCATAGGGTATAATTCTAGCACCTTTAATAATAATTTAGAAACAGTAATAACTTTATATTTTATGGATTCAAACAAATTTGCAGTACCACTCGCCATCATCATCGCAGGAGGATTGATTGCTGGTGCGTTATATTTTTCAAATATCAAATCGGCACAAGTTGCAAAAACACCAACTACCGATACAAACACTGCACCAGTCGGTGAATTTAGAAAAGTATCAGATATTGACCATATCCAAGGTAGCCCAAGTGCCGACCTTGTGATTGTAGAATATTCTGATACAGAATGCCCATACTGCAAAACATTCCATGGTACCCTCAATAAAATTATGAATGAATATGGTGCCAAAGGAAAAGTGGCATGGGTATATCGACACTTCCCAATCGACCAGTTACACCCAAAAGCACGTAAAGAAGCAGAAGCAACAGAATGTGCAAATGAGTTGGGTGGACCAAAAAAGTTCTGGGAATTCATCAATATGGTATACGACCGAACACCATCAAACAATGGTCTTGATGCAGGAGAATTACCTAAAATCGCAACAGCAGTTGGTTTGGATGTAAACGCATTTAATACATGTCTAGCAAGCGGAAAATATGCATCAAAAGTTGAGGCAGACTATCAAGATGCAGTGAAATCAGGCGGCCGAGGCACTCCTCATTCTGTTATTATCGCAAAAGACGGAACCAAAACCCCTCTTGAAGGCGCATACCCATACGAACAGTTGAAAATGATTATTGATACACTGTTGAAAAAATAAGTCATACACGGAAATTTTCAAAGAAGTAAAATGGCAAGGAATACCCTTGCCATTTTATCTGTGAAAATATCGCACCACTATTTATAGCAATGTTTTATATCGACAATACTGACACTCCACATCACTACACGTGTCCACAAGGAAACTTCCCGAGTAAACACTGTCTACTAAACTACCTATCTCTGCCATAACTTTGCTCACATCCTCATCGGTAATTGGCAATGTGACTACAGGACAACGGCCTTTGTCGTCGGGTTTTATAAACACGAGTGCTGGCTCAACTGTTTTACTCTCAAATGATACGTTTTTATCCAGCAACATTTTGTAGAAAACAAGTTGCCTAAAATAATTTCCATCCGAACTACTGGTCTCACCTTTAATCGCTTGCACACTCATTGATGGGCGAGTTTTATAATCAAACACAAGTAATGCATCATCAGTATCAACAATAGCATCCATTTGTCCGTGAATTTTAAGAACAATCTCCTGTTGAGCAAATTGAATATTTATATTTTTTTGTACCCATTTTTCGGTATGTACATGACCTTGTATCGCAAAATGTGGAGCAAGGGCACGGGCAACAATGGGAGCGTTTGTGAGCAACTCATCCACAATAATTTCTTTATCTCCTGCCGATAGTAATGATGTTTGGAAAAATGACTTCACAGACTGTTCTATAGTATGGGTTATTGCTGTAGTATCTGTATTTCTGTTCCGCCACACTTCAGCAATAGCCATATGCATAGCGATCCCTTTTTCCGAACTCGCATTTGGTGCCTCAGGAACTTTGAGCACACTTTTGTACAAAAATTCACTTGGACAATTCATAAAATGATTCAGTGCCGTCACTGACAGACCATTATCGGACAATATTCTTTTTGCGTATTCAACTAATTCAGTTTTTTTGTGAGCAATCAAATTTTCCCCATGTAAAACCATAGGTAATGTATTTGTTTTAGGAATTTCTATTTTAGATACATGATCGGGATGAAATTCGTCTATAAAACGTACAGAGGTAAAATGTCTGCCCATGTTATCACTCGTTGGTATTATCGTGACCACATGTTTTCGTGCACGGGTAACAGCGACATAAAACAGACGACGTGAATCCTTAACCTCATCACTTGTATCTTTTTCGCGTGGGAAAATAAATGATGATGATCGTGATGCCCTCATCCAGTATTCCTCTAATGCGTATGGCAAAAAAACATAATCGTACTCAAGACCTTTTGATGAGTGGGCTGTCATGATCTGTATGCGAGAATCATTTTTACCCGCACCTATTTTAATAGTTTTGTTTTCAGACGTTTTTTTATAATCAAGTAATTCTTTTATCAGCGCCCGAGGGTCATCTACCCGAGATTGAGTCGCCAGGTCTCGAGACAAATCAATAATCCCCCGCCAGACTTCAATAGATAGAGGATTATTCATATTTTTAGGAGAAGTAACCCCTGATAACTCACCTGCCAGCATAATATATGCGATAACCCCTGTACGTGTTAATTCTTCTCGCAACGTAACCAGTGCTGGAATTTCTGTTTCAATAGTACTCATATCTCCACTTCTTATGAGTTTCAACAATTCAGTTGTTTTCCCAAAATCAAGCGACCACAACCCCCCAGCGATTGTATACGCCAAACTTTCTACTTGAGAAGGATCGTGTAAATACTCAAGTAACTTGAAATATAATGTCCCGAGAGGATGAGAAAAAATATCTACCCCACGTTCGGCAGATACCATGAGTCCATGTGCCTCACACAGTGACAACACATGATCAACATCTTTATTCCATCTCAAAATCACCGCAACAGTAGCATCAGGTTCTGTTTTGGAAATACGCTGTAATTCGGTCACAAGATACTCATCGGCTGAATGATTATCAGGAGCATATACAATATCAAGCGGTTTTGGTTTGTTCTTTAACCCCGACTGCAATTTAACTCGCAAATCAACATATTCGCCCTCCTCATAATTATTCTCAATCATTGAAAAAGATGCATCAAGTATCCCTTGGTGAGAACGATAATTATTGGTCAGCGGAATAATTTTCATATCTTTCCATATTTTTTGGAACCTGAGAAAGTTTTGAACTGATGCCCCTTGGAAACGATAGATAGCCTGTTTTTCATCTCCCACAACAAATATATTTGGTGTTTCAAAAAAATTAGCCAAAAGAGAGATTATCATATTCTGTGAATCATTCGTGTCCTGATGCTCATCAACCAAAATATATAGAAATTTTTCTTGGAGTAATTGCAACAACAATGTGTCTGTTTGTAGCCCGTGCAACAATTCAAATAATAAATCATCAAAATCCATCTTCTTGTCATTTTTTTTCTGCGCCTCATATTCTTGATATACATCAGCAAACAACAGTGTCTTTTCACATTTTTCAATTCGTTTCAAACTATCGCCCTTCAACTGCCCTTTCGTAGCACCTCGAGTTGATAGGGAGTCAGGATCATGTATGATTCGTTCTTTTTCATTAAACGCAAACTGTTTAATAGTGTCTGGACTCCACGCCTCCTTTTTGCAGTCACTAATACCGCTTATGATTTTGTGTAAATAAAAATCAACATCTCCGAGTGGACGAAGTTTTGAATATTTTTTGTTTTTTAATATCTCACGCAACAAAGATTCCGCCTCAATATCAGTGATTTGTTTTGATCGTGACAAATGAACAAAATGTTCTGGAAATTCCGCAATAACAGATGATGCAAATCCATGAAATGTATGAATCCTTACCTCATCAGCCCGGCTACCGATTATATCGCGCAGTTTTGTGCGCATCGCTTTCACTCCGGCTTCTGTAAATGTTAGTGCCAAAATACCAGACGGTGGAGTATCTGTCTCCCGTAATATGTGCGCAATCCGTAGGGTCAAAATGGTCGTTTTACCCGTACCAGGACCAGCAATAACCATTACTGGACCTTCAATGGTATCCACAGCGAGTTTCTGCTCGGGGTTCAGTTGTTTGTACCGTTTTGTAAATTCAAGATCTGACATGACACTATAGTAACATAAAAGAAAAGGCCCTACACAGTCGTGCAGAGCCCCTCCATGCGCCCTGATTGGACAACTCGAATAGAGTTGTCTTGTGCTTCCAGAATGATGGTCTGAATTGTACCACATCCAACCGGTTCAACATGGAAATCAGTACCTCCCGGATTATACCGAACAATAAACTCCATGAACGAACCATTTCTGAAAACAATACGAGCATCTTCGATTGGTTTAATCCCCTGATCTCGAAGATGCTTTTTGATTTGTTCACACAATCGATCCATGAAATCCTCCACACAGATTTTACTCCTAAAAATAAATTTCCGCAACAAATTGAATCCTGTATATTTTCACCTATTAATACATAATTCACCCAACATTTTTTAGAGCACGCATAAATCGTTGGTACGATTTTGCTCTTCCTCAACAATCAAGAAAACAATCGTCCTCAATGCTTGCCTTCTCGCAAACTCCTCGTGGAGTACCACTTCGTCAGACAATGCTTCAGGCTGGCGCATTTCGTCGTTGTTTTCTAATTGTTTCCGGGGTCTCTAAAAAATGTTAGGTGAATTAAATTATCTATTAGTAGTAGTTTCTCAATCTATTAATTTTATCATGCTGACGTATTTTTTCATGCGCCTTTGCTTCAATCTGTCGGATACGTTCACGAGTAACACCAAACTCTTTACCAACCTCCTCCAATGTGTGAGTCACACCATCCACTAACCCGTGCCGCATTTCCAAAATACGTCGCTCTTTTTCTGGCAAGTCATTCAAAATCTCACGAACTTGATCAGAAATAATACGTCGGGCTGATTCCGCTTCTGGTGATAAGATTTTATCGTCAGCAAGAAAGTCCCCAAGTTTTGATTTACTATCATCTCCATCATCACCAATCGGACTCTCAAGCGAAACGGTACTCTGATCAATTTTTTCAATTGTATAGATTTTATCAACTGTCATGTTCATTTCAGTTGCAATTTCCTCGGGCAATGGGTCACGCCCCAAATCCTGTGATAATCGTCGAACAACTTGTTTGTATTTAGCAATTGTTTCAACCATGTGTACAGGGACACGAATAGTACGTGATTGATCAGCCAACGCACGTGTAATCGCCTGACGAATCCACCATGTTGCGTATGTTGAGAACTTATACCCCTTTGTCCAGTCGAATTTATCTACTGCCTTAAACAAACCAAGATTCCCCTCCTGGATTAAGTCCAACAAGGTCAAATCGGCTGAACGCCCAACATATTTTTTAGCAATAGAAACCACCAATCGCAAGTTTGCGCGAGCCAATAGATTTTTTGCCTCTTCATCGCCTTGTTCAATACGTTTTGCTAACTCTTTTTCTGTCCCACCAGAAATAAGAGGATACTGACCAATTTCTTTCAAATACATCTGTATTGAATCATACGAAGCGTCTCCGCCACGACTACCATATGTATATTTTTTGACAGTTAAATCATCCAGTGATGTTGATTCAAGCAACCCACCTCCTTCCAAAATATCAACACCCGTTGCTGAAAATTTTTCATATAACTCATCCAGAAACATAATATCATCCTCAACTGTTGGAAATTCTTTCAGAATTTCATCATAGGTAACATATCCGCGTTCCTTGCCTTTATGCAACAGACGCTCCATACCCTGCTCTTGTTTATCGGCTTTTTTCAAAACCTTTACTGGAGCATGTTTGGTTGCCATAATAGCAACTGATGTTTTACTTTTCTTTTTTGCACGCACTTTAGGAACAACAAATTTCTTTGCACTCTTCTTTTTTGTTATCTTGGTTTTGGGTGCTTTTGTCGCCTTTTTGGCCTTTACGGTCTTGGCTGACTGAGCACTATTCTTTTTTACATTACTATTTTTTTTCATGTATGTTTCAAGGTGTTAATTTTTTGTGATATATTTTGACATTCCTCAAGATACCGTAACACAAGCGCACTGTCCCTCATTTGCTCTGCCCGCTGAAGTAATACCATCGTATCTGCAAATTGTTTTTTGAGATATTGTTCCTCAAGGGATGAGAGGAGTTCCGTAACATCGCGGACGAAATCTAATGTTCCATTATAATAACTTTCTGTCTCAAATAATAGTAGGTCTTTTTCTTTTTCAAAATCATCCGACATTTTTTGAAAACGATCTCCCAGAATGTGTTTTATCTTTTCCTCCAATTCAACCAAATCGATAGTTGGTGGGGATGAAGATTTTTGCCACATGAGTATACCAAACAATCGACGTTCAATAGAACCTACACGACTATGTATTTCTGTATGCTTCACTTCTGGAGATACAGCCGTATCGGGTACACCAACACGTTTCAAATCTTCCCACAATGCATCCTCTTTAATAAAAGTTCTCTGTGCGATACTTTTAATAAAATGTGATTTTTCTATAGTACTTGGTAATAATGCAACATATGGTAACACATGCTGAAAAATCTCTTTGCCCAACTCACGAGTATCCAGCCCTCGAAGCAGTAAGCCATCAACATAAAAATCAATAATATGTTTTGATTGTTTCAGACATTCAATCAATGCGCCTTTGTTTTCTAATGCCAAGTCAGCGGGGTCTTTGCCAATCGGCATCTGAGCAACTTTCAAATCCATCCCGAGTGACAAAGCAAGTTGAGCGCTCCGGTTTGATGCAGAAAAACCTGCAGTATCACCATCGTAAGCCATGACAATACGGTTGGATAGCCGACGGAGTTTTATCAAATGTTCAGCAGTTAATGCTGTCCCTGATGATGCAACTGTATTGGTTATACCAACCTGATGCAACATAACCAGATCCATTTGACCCTCTACTAAGATAGAATAATCTTTTAACCTAATGTCTGTTTTTGCTTTATCAAGACCGAACAATATCTCTGATTTATTGAACAAAACTGTTTCTGGACTATTAAGATATTTTGGTGATTTATCATCTGCCACTAGGATTCGCCCAGAAAAACCAACAACCCTGCCAGACGAATCATTAATCGGAAACATGATTCGTCCACGAAATGTATCGTAAAATGAATCAACCGTTCCGTCCTTACGTTTGATAACTCCAACACGCAACATATCATCTGCTGGCACACCTTTACCCAACAAAAACTCATACAACTGTCGCCAATCAGATGGTGCGTACCCAATTCTAAAATGCGCAACTGTATCATGAGTCAATCCTCGTTTATAGAGATATTCCAATGCCGGTGGGTTTTCTGATAACTTTTTTTCAAAGAAAAATAATGTCTGTTCCAATACTTGATGCAATCTATCCTTTTCTGTTTTTTCACCTTTTTCAAATCGTTCAAGTGTAACCCCTGCCTTGTCAGCCAACACTTTCAGTGCCCCAAGAAAATCCAATCCTTCAAACTCCTGAACAAATGTGAAAATATCACCTTTTGCCTGACAACCAAAACAATAATAATTGCCCCGATCTGGAGACACGAAAAAGGATGGTGTCTTTTCGTTGTGAAAAGGACACCTTCCCTTGAAATTCGCGCCCGCTTTTTCTAGTTTTATATACGACCCAACAAGCGAGACAATATCTATTTTTGATTTTATTTGTTCAACAGATGACGACATAGTACATTAAACGTTAAAAATCAAAATGCACAGACCGACACAAAACAACTAACCACACCAGTTAAACATTACTTGTTAGCCAAGTTGTGAATCCATATTCTGCACACGAGTATCTTTAAGATCTTGTACCATTTTAGATTTTCTACTACCCTTAAACCCTGTACCAGCTGGAATTAATCGTCCAAGAATAACATTTTCCATGAGACCAACAAGTGGATCGTCGTTACCACGAATAGCACTTGAGATGAGCATACGTGTCGTGTGTTGGAATGATGCTGCGGCAAGGAAACTCTTTCGAGACAATGACACATCAGTAATACCCATAACAACTGGCTCTGCTTTTGCTTCTTGTTTGCCCATTTCTTTCATGCGTGCATTTTCCTCGGCAACAAAAGCAGACTCGACAATATCACCGACAGAAAACATTGTGTCCCCAGCGTCCTTGATTCTTCGTCGTGAGAACATTTGTCGAACAATAGTTTCTATGTGTTTACGTGACACAGTCTCACCTTGGAGTTCATATGGTTTATTGATTTCTCGAATGATGTAGTCAACTGTTGCATCTTTACCTGCATACTTAAACAACTCATCAATATCTGCAGAACCGTCGGTAATGATGTCACCTTTTTTGACTTCATCGCCAACCTTAACTGAAATAATTCGGTTGAGTGACACTTGGTATTCAATGGAGGTTTTGTTTTTAGCACGATCCTCCAACACAGGAGTTACTGTGATCATTTTTTCTTTTGATGTGATTTTTATATCAGAGATTGTTCCAGATACAGAACACACGACAGCAGGATTTTTTGGTTTTCGTTTTTCAAACAACTCTTCAACTCGAGGCAACCCCGCGGTAATATCTCCGGTTGTTGACGCTGTACCTCCGGCATGGAATGTACGCATGGTCAACTGTGTTCCCGGTTCACCAATCGCCTGTCCTGCAACAGTACCAACTGCTTCGCCAATCTCAACTATTTTGTTTTTACCCAAATCAGCACCGTAACATTTTACGCAGATACCATTACTTGTTTTACATGTGAGTGGTGATCGGACCAAGACAGAACTAATACCAGCGGATTCAATTGCTTGAGCATCTTTTTTACTAATAAAATGATCTCGTTTGAATAGCACTGTGCCGTCTTTGTTCACAACATCTTGTGCAAGCAACCTTCCTTTTGCGTGTTTTGCAATAGAAATCTCTGTACCATGAGCACCAATTTTACCGATAACAATACCTTCTTTGGTACCACAATCTTCTTCGGTTATTATTGTATCCTGTGCAACGACGAATAGTTTTCGAGTCAAATACCCTGCTTTTGCCGTGTTCAAAGCCGTGTCAGTCAAACCTTTTCGAGAACCGTGCGTTGTGATGAAGTATTCAAGTGGAGTAAGACCTTCTTTAGAACATGAGATGATTGGAAACTCAATTGTCTCGCCTGCAGTGTTGGTGATCAAACCCTTCATACCACCCATCTGAGTGATATTTCCCATAGAACCTCGAGCTCCTGAAAGCACCATGTCAGACACAGAACCGTTCTGTACCAGTGTCTCTGGCATTAATTTTTCAACGTCTGCCTTGGCACCATGCCAAATCTCTGTTGTTTGTCGAAGTCGCTCTTCCTTTGAAATGAGACCCATGTTGAAATGCTCAACAATTTCGTCATTTTTTCCTTTTGCATTATCAACAATATGTTTTTTACCAACTGGGATTGTAATATCATCAATACCCCATGTCACACCAGAATGTGTAGCATATCTGAACCCGAATGCCTTGATTTTATCAATGATTGGAGGAACATTTTCAATTCCATATTTTTCAATCAAATCATCCACCATTGCAGAAATTTTCTTTCTATCAATTGCAGAGTTAATAAATGGATAATCTTTTGGTAACACAGAGTTGAATAACAACCGGCCGACTGTTGTTTCAAATATCTTGCCCTCAAATGGAGCATATTTTGGAGATGCTGTTGGTAACACTTTAACTTTTGATCGGAATGAAATCTCACCAAAATCATATGCGGTAATCGCACTGTTTGGTGCAGAAAACATTTTACCTTCACCTTTTTCACCATCAACCTCTTTGGTCATCCAGTAACAACCGAGTACAATATCAAGCATTTTCGCTGACACTGTTGGATCACCTGATCCTGGTTTCAAAATGTTTTTGTCAGACGCCATAATCTCTCGTGCTTCCAGTTGTGCTTCATCAGACAATGGAACGTGAACAGCCATTTGGTCACCATCGAAGTCAGCGTTAAAGGCAGAACATACAAGTGGGTGTAACTGGATAGCATTTCCTTCAATCAAAATTGGTTGAAATGCTTGAATACCCAGTCTGTGCAATGTAGGTGCACGGTTAAGCAATACGTATTTACCCGTAATTACTTCCTCCAAAATTGCCCACACCTCTGGAATACTATCTTCGATCAATTTTGATGCTCCTCGGATATTGTAAGCCAATTCTTTTTTTAGTAATTGTGAAATTACAAACGGTTTGAATAATTCAAGTGCCATGTGTTTTGGCAGACCACACTGACTCAGTTTCAAATCTGGACCAACGACAATTACTGAACGTCCAGAATAGTCCACTCGTTTTCCAAGCAAGTTTTGTCTGAAAATACCACGTTTACCTTTCAAATTGTCCGCAATTGATTTTAACGGTCGTCGTTGTGACTGGTTTACAGCCGAATTAACATTACCGTGTCGAATTGAATTATCAATCAATGCGTCAACCGCTTCTTGCAAAATACGTTTTTCATTTCTCAAAATGACGTCTGGAGCATGTATCTCCTTTAGTTTCTTCAATCGATTATTTCGATTGATAACCCGTCGATACAAGTCATTGACATCTGATGTTGCGTATCGCCCACCATCCAACGGAACCATTGGACGAAGTGCTGGAGGAATAACCGGAATGTGTGTCAAAAACATCCATTCTGGTCGAGATTCTGACTGGACAAGTGCTTGAATAGTAGAAATTCGTTTATTGATTTTACCAGACTCTAGTGAACTTGCATTTTCCAAATCAATTTCAAGTTGAGCAAGCAATTTTATAAGGTCAATTTTTTTGAATATATTATAGATTGCTTCAGCGCCAATACCAGCATCAAACATAGTGCCGTATTTCATTGAGTAGTTATGATACTCAACCTCGTCCAATACTTTGCCCTCTTGAATTGACTCAATCTCACGTTTTGCATTAAGCAACATTTCTTTAACGGCCTCTTTTGTTTTTTCATCCTGCAAAGATTTAACTTTTGCTTTATATTCTGAGTCCAAATCTTTCAAATACCGAGTTCGGTCTTCCTCAGACACACGAGTAACAATATACCCTGCAAAATAAATCACCTTTTCTAGATCCATTGTAGGAATACCGAGTATAAGTGAAATACGTGATGGCATTGATTTCAAAAACCAAATATGAGATACCGGAGTAGCCAGTTCAATATGACCCATTCGCTCTCGTCTCACTATAGAACGAGTGATCTCAACCCCACATTTTTCACAGACAATACCTTTATATCGAATACCTCGATATTTTCCACAATAACATTCGTAATCCTTGTCTGGACCAAAAATTTTCTCATCGAACAAACCGTTTTTTTCACTTCGCTGTGTTCGATAGTTGATTGTTTCTGGTTTGGTAATTTCACCAAATGACCATTCTTTGATTCTTTCTGGTGATGCGATTTTGAGTGCAATGGTTTCAAAATCGTTTGAATTTTCTCTTGTTTTAGTTTTCATATGATTATGTATGTTATCCATTGAACTCATCTAATAAATCTTTTTCTCCGCGCTTGATTTGAACATCCAATGCAAGACCGCGAAGATTGTTCAATAACACATTAAATGACGCTGGTGTATTTAATTGTGTAATTGGTTCGCCTTTAACAATTGCGTCAAAAGATGCTGAACGACCCAAAATATCATCTGACTTAATAGTCAATATCTCCTGCAACGTATGTGCGGCACCATGACCCAGCAATGCCCACACTTCCATTTCTCCAAATCGTTGACCTCCGTTCTGGGCTTTACCACCAAGTGGCTGTTGTGTAATAAGTGAGTATGGACCAATTGATCGCATATGGATTTTGTCCTCAACCATGTGGTGAAGTTTCAAAATATACATGTATCCAACAGCAATGTCCTGTTCAAATTTTTCA
>JAUPVF010000040.1 GCA_030917185.1 Patescibacteria group bacterium | reverse complement strand
ATCTTACCTGTCACTGGAAAACCTGCTTTTTTCAATTCCTCTTTGATTTCATCACCAGTCGCACCTGCAAATGGAGGAACGATTGCTTGGTATCCTAATGTATGTGCAGCCAATCCCAAATGCAATTCAAGGATTTGACCCAAGTTCATACGACTTGGCACACCGAGCGGTGTCAAAATAACATCAATCGGAGTTCCATCTGCCATGTATGGCATATCTTCCTCAGGCAAGATTCGTGAAATAACACCTTTGTTTCCATGACGTCCAGCAAGTTTATCTCCCACAGAAACATTTCGAAGTTGTGCCACTTCAATATGGATTCTTTTAATAATACCTGATTCAAGTTTATCTCCTTTTTCCCGTGAGAATACCTGGACTTTGATAACTCGTCCTCGTTTTCCTCCTTCCATTCGTTTTGACGTATCTTTTACATCACGTGCCTTTTCACCAAACAATGATCGGAGTAATCGTTCCTCTGGAGTTAATTGAGTCTCACCTTTTGGTGTGATTTTACCAACCAAAATATCCCCTTGGCGTACCTCGGCACCAACACGCACGATCCCATCCTCAGCAAGGTTTTTTAGTTTACTTTCTCCCACGTTTGGAATATCGCATGTAGTAACCTCAGGACCAAGTTTGGTATCACGTACACTTACTACAAATTCTTCAATATGAATTGTGGTAAATTTACTATTTTTTACAACTCGTTCTGACAAAATAATAGCGTCTTCATAGTTTGAACCACTCCATGACATGAAGGCAATAAGCATATTCTGACCAATTGCTGTTTGTCCATGTTCTGATGATGAGGTATCAGCCAAAATATCTCCTTTTTTAACTTTATCACCAACATTAACTGATGGTCTCTGATGAAATGCGGTAAAACCGTTTGTTCGTGAAAAAGAAATAAGTTTGTGTTCTGATTCTTTTCCTTTGGTATTTTTTACAACAACTTTACTACTATCAGCATATGTCACGGTACCATCCTCATCAGCAACCAGCAATCGCCCCGTATCACGTAGTGCATATGTTTCCATACCTGTTGCAACCAATGGTGCTTCAGGCACAATACATGGAGTCGCCTGTCGTTGCATGTTACTTGCCATCAATGCTCGGTTTGCCTCATCGTGATTCAAAAACGGAATCATAGAAGTAGCAATAGAAAATGCTTGGTTGGTAGCAACATCAATATAGTCAACTTTTTCACGAGCGACGGTACTTGGGTTTCCTTCAATACGAACTTCCACTTCTTCAACTGTAATATGTCCATGTGCGTCAACTGGTGTAGCCGCATGTGCGATACTGTAACTTTCTTCTTCGGAAGCGTTTAGGTAGACAATCTCGTCCGTAACTTTGCCATTCTTTACTTTTGCATATGGTGTCTCAATCATTCCAAAATTGTTCAATCGTGCATAAATAGCAAGACGAAGCACCAATCCAATGTTTGGACCTTCTGGAGTATGAATCGGACACAATCGTCCATAATGCGATGTGTGCACATCACGAACTTCAAATCCGGCACGCGCACGGTTAAGTCCCTGAGGACCAAGTGCAGAAAGCGTTCGCAAGTTTTCAATTTCCGCCAACGGATTTTCCTG
This sequence comes from Patescibacteria group bacterium, assembly GCA_030917185.1. GTDB lineage: Bacteria > Patescibacteriota > Minisyncoccia > Phycocordibacterales > DATDWN01 > JAUPVF01. The sequence continues at coordinate 21,376 of JAUPVF010000040.1, read as the reverse complement.
TGTCATGAATTGTGACAACTGGTTCGTAGTGAAAAATTCTTTGATACGCGCCTGAAGTGGTTTTGGTGAGATAAATTGGACAGGAAGAGTAACATCCGTATCAATCGTAGACATACGATTCTGGATATTTCGCTTGATCTGAGCCATACCGGTACGAATCTTTTGCTGGAATAATTCACCAACAAATCGTACGCGTCGTGAACCTAGGTGATCAATATCATCTTCAACTGAATGAGGTGTGTTGTTAAGATGCGCAATATGGGAAATAATTGTAACAAAATCATCAAGTGATAATGTCTTTCGTTCCAAGTCTTTCTCAGAAAGTTTTTTGTTGAATCGTTTATTAAATCGAAAACGCCCGACACGAGATAGGTCGTATCGTTCTGCATCGAAAATAGAGTTAATAAACTCACGTGCGTTTTCTGCTGTTGCCAAATCACCGTCACGAAGTCTTTTATGAATCTCAATGTATGCCTCATCAACCGTTTTAGCATGGTCTTTGGCAACTGTTTTCTCTATTGATGCCTTACCATTTGGATCTGCATCAAATAACTTGATTATATCCGAATCAGTTTCAGCACCCATCACACGCAAAAGAGTTGATACGGGGAATTTCCTTTTACGATCAATACGAACATACATCATGCCATCTGCATCTGATTCAATTTCTACCCATGCACCACGAGATGGAATAACCTTTGCTCCAAATAATTTTCTTCCTTTAACATCGGTCGCGGTGAAAAACACGCCGTACGAACGAGCAAGTTGAGGAACAATAACACGCTCAATACCAGAAATAATAAACGTCCCATGAGAAGTCATGAGGGGAAAATCCGCCATAAAAATCTCCTGTTCTTTTTCTGTACCTAAAATAAAGTTTTTGAGCTTGATTCTTACTTTAAGTGGTGCCTCGTAAGACAATTTGTTGTCTTTGGCATAATACTCATCGTATTTTGGTTGTGACAACTCAAAACCAGTAAAATCAAGTTGAAATTTTTTCTCAGAATAATCCTTGATTGATGTAAATTCTTCAAAAACCTCTTTCAGTCCCTGCTCCACAAGCCACTTAAATGAAGTGAGTTGTGGTTCTACAAAGTTTGGCATTGGTACAAGTGGCTGCTTGAACCGACTGAAAAATTTCTGTGGACGCACAGTTGTTGTGTGTGTAGACATACTAATATATGTGCTTAAACCCCCTGATAATAATTATTACAAACATAAAAGGAACCTTTCCCCAAAGGTTTCTGTTTATTGTATTAGTCTGTTAGCGATTGTGTCGCAAGATAGTTTCTAAAAGAGACCAATAACCTTGTAATCCCCTTCTGTGCTGCCGTTACTCAATCGAACGAAGTTGACAAGAGTATACTCTATAGTCCTGCATATTGTCAAGCAAAGTCAAGCATGTTATCCACATACTATCCCCACCGTGATTGACGGGCAGAAATTTTACCCAGGACAACAGTCCCTATACAAAAACCCGACCTTTTTGCCAAAGATCGGGTTTTTGTATTATCAATACCCACAAGAAAACTAAAGTGCCACGCGTTGCATCATGTAAAACATAGTTGTTACAAGTAATGCAAATGAGAGGACTTGGTATGCTGTATCAAACATAACCAACTTAAACGAATGACCTCCCCACAAATAACCATCTATCTGGTGTGTAAAAACAAATCCAATATATGCAAACGAAGTCACGATAAATGAATACTTGAGTGACTGAGGAATAAGTGATACCAAAAATACACCAGCGGCAATGAGGATATTCATCAAAAACTTAATGAGCATACTTTTAACCATTGCTCCACGAGTTGGAGTACTCATGTCCATTCTACCAGACAGAGACATCCATTGTTTTGCAAAAACGACACCGTACCATAGATAACCAAAAGCAAACGTAACCACTGCCCCTGTCAATACTGGAGTCAGCATTGGCATAATAATTTGTGCAAACATATTATTACATGATTATGATTAAGGATTTTATTATAGCATAGAAGCACCCTCGGCACGCAAGATGCGTCGTTTGGAAACACTTCCACGATTATATCCTCCGACTGTTCCATCAGACCGAACAACCCGATGGCAAGGTATCTCTGGATTGAAATTTTTATTCAAGATATTGCCAACCGCCCGATACGCCTTTGGTTTTCCTGCTCTTGTTGCCACCTGTTTGTATGTCAAAACTGTCCCTTTTGGAATCCGTTTTACGACAGTATAAACTTTTTCAGTAAAAGTCATCATGAAAACTATTCGTTCATGAACACCATACGTTTATAAACGGCACGGGTAGTATCAACATCCCGCATACAGTAATCACATATTTCTTTGACTTTACCTGCTTTGTAGAAATCAAACACCTGAGAACCATCAATGCCTTCTTTGGGAGTTGGAATACCCAGAGCGAGAGCAATATGTTCCAATCCGATATTATTCTGTCCCCATTTTGACCACTCTTTCATTGTGTCAAAAATAGGGGTATTGCGGTATCGTGCAAACGGCAAATCAACGGTTGGCACAACACCTAAAACAATTGACCTCTGATAAATAAACCGTAAATCAAAATCCATGACATTATGTCCAACATACAAACCAACACGATTATCTTGAACAAGATTCCAAAAATCCTGTAATGTTTTACGCTCATCGTCTGGGTTGCACAATACAAGAGCTGGATTGTCATCAATCGCATATGCAATACACAATATCCTGCCAAACCCACCGTCAAACGAAGTCCCTCTGATATATTCTTCAAAATCTTTGGCGCGTTTGTCATTATCTGCACTCTCACCTGTATTACCCTCTAGCACTTTCTCTGAAACCCCTTCAACAAAATCAATCGCTGAACCGATAATGCTTGATTTTTTATTTCTTTTCTCTGCTTTGTATAACTTACGTTCGTATAAATACTGCAATGCCTCATAGGAAGATTCGTCTGCCGGTAATGTTTCTATATCTAAAAATAATGTAGTCATGAATGTAATAATATACTAGATTCGTCCACCCTACCAACCCTCATTAATACTTGCGTATAACCCCCCGAACAATAGCAGCAACTTTTAGTTCATATTGCGGATAGATGGGTCTATAATTTCGATTGGCAGGCAATAAATAAATTTTGTTATTCTTTTTTTTGTAGTATTTCATCGTCCATCCACCATCAACTTCAGCAATAACAATGTCGCCATCTTTAGGATCACCTCGTCGTTCAGCAACCACCAAATCACCCTCCCTAATACCCTCATCAATCATTGAATCCCCTTTAACTTCTAACAAATACGTTGACTCGCGGTTTTTAATTAGGTATTGATCTAAACTGAGTGTCTGTGAGGTATCCTCATCTGCTGTAGTTGGAAAACCCGCTTCTACAATACCAAGTAACGGGATTTCACCAATAATTCGTACTGGAGTTAATCGTCCCTGAGAATCCTTTTCCACCACACCCTCGTCCACTAATTTATTAACCAATTTATACACGGCATTTTTAGACTTGAAACCGAGCAGTTTCATTATTTCGGTATACGCAGGCATACGTTTATGTGCCTGATAGAAAGCGATAATTTTATTTTTATATGAGTCATTCATGATTTAGAACATAAACGATGTAAAACTAAATGATCGAGACAACCAGCCAGATGATGCCCGGCGAGTTCGCTCAATCTCAGCAAGACGGGCAAGTAGAAACTTGTGTCGTCGTGCCTCGCGCGCATACGACATGCCTTTGATTATTTTTTCATCGATCTGATCGTTCAAAATGTTTAACTCTTTACGCACTACTTTTTCTAATTTTTGTGTACTCATAATATGTATATAAATTATTATGTTATGTATTTTGTATACATATAGTATATGGTGAACGATTGTTCACCGTCAAATAAAAACTGTGGATAACGAGAGAAACTTTGCTCTAAATAGTTTTGTACACGAGTGGCACAGGTGTAGAAGTTGGTACAATCTTAAACCGTATCCTGCCGATAACTTCACCTCGCTCTGTTTCAACATTAACTCTCCAATCACCTTGCTCTAAGTTGTCACGTTTTGAATATGTCCTGAACCCATCCTCACGACCTCCAATAACAGGCAACAACACCTGCCCCCGACTCACCCATCGATGACTCGTCTCATCAAAGTATTGCCACTCATGTATCACATTCAAATCAAGTTGTGCAGGAGAAAACACGGCACTATACACATAGACCGGTTCTCCCAAAACAACATGCGTTCGCTCAAATAGCATAAAATATCGTAACCACCCATGATCCTCATAACCAACCAAAAAACCTTGATTCTGATTTTTGACGATTGAGTGGTATACATCACCGTCTTTAAGTGACAAAGGAATTGGTGGAATCAAATTGGCAAAATAAAAAAAATTCATCAAAAGATATATTCCACCAATACAATATGCAATAACATGTTTATTTTTTCTAAACTTCTCACCACTCCACTTTCGTAATATATAAAGAAAAACCCACATCACCAGTAAACTAATGAACCCAGATAAAATAAAAATGGATAGCCCGATTGAATGTAATACGACTGGCAGTAAAAAGATGGCGAAAGAATACACTGATAAGAAAAACAAACTAATTTGGAACGAGAGACGTTCGTACTGACGTTTCAATGATTCATTTGCCCAGAAAGCAAGCCCGAGAATAAGAATGAACGGCCAACTGACAAAAATATCAGAACTTCGGAAATAAAACACAAGGTACGTTGATAGCAACCCCCCGAAAAAAAACTGCAGAATGTTAACATACCAAAAATTTGCTTTGTCTGGATCACCTGCATCTCCCGCATCATTTTCATTTGTATTGATGAGTATGATAAATAGAGCAACAATGAGTAGGTGCCCCAACACCCACACATTCTCCCATAACGTATCAACACGTTTCAGTGTAATCGCATCAAACACGAACCCACCAATAAGAGATAACGAAGAAATCGGTCGTTCAAACCGTGCATAGAAATTACGTGCATGAGTGATAATTCGTTTTTTCATTTTTATATGGTAGATATTTCTATATATCAAAATAATAGTACCACTATTTCAATGGAATGATAACTCTGTAAAAAACAAAGCCCGTTCCCAACCACAAGGTTGAGAACGGGCTATATGATTAAAGAGTGGGAGGGATCTTCATTCCCAATGAAAGACCAATAGCAGCTAGTTTCTGCTTGGTCTCCTTAAGACAACGATCCCCGAAGTTATCGAGACGCATTAATTCCTTGGCTGTCCGTTGGACTAGGTCACCGATAGTATTGATGTTTGCCTTCTTAAAACAGTTGTGTGCCCTAGTTGGTAGAGGAAGAGTCTCTACTGACTTGGACAAAAGCTGAGCCCTATAAACATTTGTCGCAGGTGTCATTGAGTGGATACCAAGAACACCATTTGCAATTTGCGACCAATGTGTATACACACTGTATCTGATTGAACTGGTGAAGACACCGAACTCAGGGAAATAACTCCTAAACTGCTCTACTCCCCTTGCGTAAAGTATGCTGGCATAAGCACGTGATACGTCCTGCTCCTTTGCCCACTCAGATAGGTTCTGTATCGATTGGCTAAGACCAAAACGTGCTTTAATGACCATGCACTCTTGCGGACGAAGCAACTTGAGAGCTTTTTCTACAAGATCGATAATCTCTTGCCCAAAGGGCATCCGGGGATTATTCATCTCGGATGTAAAGACCCATCGGGCAATCTCCTTGGATGTACATCCTCTTGATGGAACCTGTGTCGGATTGCGCAAGATATGTTCCAGATAGACCATGAACAACGTTTCCCCCTGTAGCACAGCAACATACTCAACCCCGAAAACATTGTTCAAAAAGTTCCTGTATCGCCCAAGCATTTCGTCATCTGCTGGATGATTAAAACAATTCATCAGATCGGCTATCCCTACACAAACTGATCTGATATGTTTAACATCAATATACGTACCCAGGGTGGAAGCAAACAAATCAAGCACTTTTGCGTCCATCTCTTGGTCTTGGTATTGTCCAAAAACGATTTCAACATATGTTCGAAATGCATTTTTGTACACAGTATCATTGTGTTCAATACTCCAGTCAGAACGCCAAGGAATCTGTAAGCCAACCTGTCTACAATCGTTTGTGATGGAGTATCTATCCACCCTAAACATTCTCGCTATCTTCGCCTTTGATAACCCAACCCCAAGAATGAGGTGCTTAACAACCTCACGCCGAACACCGAGTTCGGCACGTTTCTCTGCATTTGGTGGCATTACCCACCTCCTTTTTTTAATTTTCAAAAACCAAATCTGCCCAAAAATATAACACAAAAAATAGTATTGAGTCAACTCTGTTCGTACGTAGGGTGGGGTAATATATATCGTGCTTTCCCTCAAAATAGATGAGGTAGAAAAAATACTTGGTAAATGACTCGGACAAATAACCACCAAGTAAAGAAAGAGTTGCAAAAACAAAACTCTCCTACCGAAGTAAGAGAGAAATGAAGAAAGTTGCTGAAGCGCAGAGCAGGGTTGTTGGAGTTCCAGTTGTTGTCCAACCAGTTCCAGTTCACCACAACCTTGCCACCGTTCTCGATGAGATACGGGACATTCAGGTTGCCGTTATGGTCCTGCATGAAATATATGGGACTTCTTCCATTCCACTACCCCTTGAATACCTCTCGGGGCTGTATCGTATTTGGCATCGTAATGCCCTAAAATCCCATACCAAGTATATTCATTTTTTATGAAGTGCTACATACACCACACTATTTGAAACCTTGGTCGCAAATACTCTGGATGTATGGATACTGGGTTCGGTGGTACGCATTCGTAAACACGCACTGATATTCACCTACTACCATTTTCAGTATAACAAAAATTTTATATTTAACTTTATTATTTATATGAAAAGGCGCTACCCAATTGAGGTAGCGCCAAAGGACTAAAACCAAAGGATCAAAAGATCCGAGTGGCAAAGTCTAAGCTCTCTTACTTGCTGAAGCGCAGAGCAGGGCTGCGGGAGCTCCAGTAGTAGTCCAACCAGACCCAGCGCACCACAACCTTGCCACCGTTCTCGATGAGACACGGGACAAACAGGATGCCGTGATGGTCCTGGACGACCGACTTCCAGCCGAATACAGCCTTGCCATTGTAGAGGGAGCGGAAGACCGCGAGACCCTTCGCCTGAATAGCAAGGAGATCGGCTAGACCGAGTTGGTCAGCCAGTGCATTTTTGGTCTGGAGTTCCTTGTAGATGGTGTTCCCTGTGACAACTCCTGTGCCCTGTCCCCTGGCGAGCCACTTCTCGACCTTTGATAGGTCGTATTCGGTGGGTCCAGCGAGTTCCAGTTCAGGATGCATCACCTCCTTCATCCAGTCGGGATAAATCGGCTTCACGGAACGGTCTACGCTGATGGTGAAGTCGAGCACGGGCTCGGGTGGTGGTTCGGGCTTCGGTGCCTCCACCAGAACGAAATCACCAGAGAGAAATCGCTGAGCAACAGCGGGTCCTCCCATTTTATTGAACACTGCTGTCGCATCGACTCCGTCGATGAGTACAGCATAATCATACTTCGTTGCCATTGTTATCTACCTTCTCCGACCTGTAGTCGGTTCTTTTTACACACCTTATAAGGTGGCGCCGCAAATGTGGCAAAATGAACAACAAGATACTAGAGGACAACCGCAATGGTGGTCATAGCCAAAAAATGCCTAAATTTAAGCCTCTTTTGGCTATGACCAGTCGCAAGTCTTATCAAGGAACTTTACATATATATATATATATATTATACACCCAAACAACACTTTTGTCAATATCGCTAATCCCGATCCAACATAAAAAATAATATATGATGTGTATATCTTTTATATTTTAACTATAGACCGAGAAACTAAAAAATTATTAATGTGTTTATTATGTATTGCATATTTATCTTTTCTCGCCCGTTGGTTTGAATTCATCCCTTGTTTTAATGTTTGTAGATATGGTTTATTAAACTGGTTGATTTCTAAAATATCCATCATGACTAGATTAATGGAGTACTTCATTCTATTCAAATAACTTAATGTGCGACTTTTATCTTTCTTCCCTATATCAATAAGCGTCTGATTCCAAAACTGAGTAGTACGTCCCCCATGGTCCTTGTCTCGTTCAGTAGTATGATGAAATACCACATACCATATCTTTCCGTATTTTTTTAATGCTTCGTTCATAGTTGTCTTTTCGTTTCCCATAATAACCCCGCTTGTTTTACTATGCATTTTCAGGTCACCAAAATATCTACCAGAAAAATCCAGATCTAAATCAATCTGTCCTGTTTTTTTATTTTTTATATATTTGAAAATATTTTTATATTCGTGATTACCTAAAGAAAACTTTTGAAAATTAAATTCCAAATAGAACCCCGGCCATTCTGGCTGAAGAGCATCGGGGAACTTTGCTTCTAACATTTCTTTATACGATGCAATACCATACCATTCTGTTTTAAGTTGCCCTAAAAACTTTTGAAATAATGAGACTTCGGTACTTACCAAATCTACATGTGTGTTGTTTGATATTAATCCAAAAATATCCATAAACCGATCTCGACTAAAAACAGTAATAATGTTACCTCCCGAATCAGTTTTCCTAAAAACACCCTCTTCCACCGCATGAGCTAAATCAATCGTGCTTACATGGGCAGATGAATTATTCATTGCACGTTTAAGATATTTTGATTTATCAAAATGAATAAAAATGACATTGTCATCATGTTTATATACACCCAACAAAAAAGAGTTACGTGCCGATAAAGATGTTAACCATTTTTTAGGAATTTGTATTCTTTTCTTAAACAACGGGTGTGGATTTCCAAGATATGTTACATTTTTTATATGTAACATATATTCTTTCCCATCAAGATGTACTTTGAATGGATTATTTCGTGAATCAACTTCAAAACCCATGTTTTTTAGCAATAAATAAATCTCTTGTGGTGTAAAAATCTGATCTATTGCCTTTACAACAACCCCATCTTTTGTAACTTGTTCAACTTTCATCATGTTCAAAAATAAATTTAATAATGTTGTAAACCACTTCAACATTAACAGCATTCCCTAATTGCTTTAATGCCACCCTATCATCAGGATGCAACATGAAATTCCTAGGAAACGACTGTAACCTCTGGGTCTCCTGTGGTGACAACCTCCTTTTCAAAGGACCTACAATTTGAGAATGATTCATGGCCACCAATGTTGAAAAATAATTAGGTCTCTTAACCCTAATACCAGATGGTCTAAACTGGATTAGACCATCGTATACAGAGTGGCAGTGTGTCCCCGCTTGCCACTCAAATTTTTTATGAGTTTTTTTTAGTTCAGTAAAACCAATGTATTTCTTTAGCCATAGATCTAAAAATTGCTTGTTTGCATTGTATAGGTCACGATTTTTTTGAATAAAATTCTGCTTCCATCGTGGCAAATCAGAATAATCATAATCGACACCAAACTCCTCAGACCAAACTGGGAAACCAATAACTTTTTGTTCTATACCCTGGTAAAACTCATCCCACATATCAAGAACATTTTTTTCATAATCAGATATATAATATTTTTCATCAACGGGATCATTACTGATAATAGTATAAATAGAAAGATCATTTTTATTATTATTTTGAAATATAGAATATATCTTACTAAAATCAAATTCTTGGTTATCATGCTGTAACACCCCAGGGATATAGACCCGGCTACGCAATGATGGGATGCCAATTGAAACCGGACTGATAACCAAGGGCTTGTCTGGGATACTATAACCGAGTTCTCTCAGTGCACCCGTAATAATCGCATATGTATTTCCATTATCATGAGAAACTAGATTTGAAACATTCTCTAGGAGAAAATACTTCGGTTTTTTTTCTTGTAAAAACCTTACTACATCAAAAAACAAAGTGCCTCGAGTATCATCGGCAAATCCTTCCCTTTTACCACCCTTGGAAAAAGGTTGGCAAGGAAAACCAGCAAACAAAATATCAAAATCAGGAAAATCTGTAGGGTTGAGTGTTCGTATATCACCACAGATATCAGTGTGAAAGTTTTTTTTGTAAACTAATTGAGCATCTAAATCATTTTCACTCACAACAACAGGTAAACTCTTTTTATTTTTTTCTTTAGCAAATTTGCTTACCGCAAGATGAAATCCCCCGATGCCAGCAAAAAGGTCTGCAAATTTAATCGTGTTATCACCCATGAATCATTCATTATACTACAAAAGGATAGTGAGGACATTATACAGTAAAACCTGACCTGCCTCCAACCATACCCCGCCCTTAATTATCTATTCAAATAGGTTACGGTCAACTGCAATACCGTAGCAAACATGACCCAGAGAAGGTACGGGATATTCCAATATGTGACAAAACGAGCATGTGGGTAAATAGCAATGAGCGCCCAAATAAGGGTCGCAAGAACAAGCACAATGTCCACTGCTGCAAGATAGTTATTTTGTAAACCAAACTGAATAGGTGTAAATAATAGATTAAAAACAATATTCAAGATGAACGGCAACAAAACCATAAAAGGAATTCGTTTATTCAAAAATAAATATCCTACATATCCATATGAGAAAATAATAATAGTATAGAGCACCGTCCACACTGGACCAAATAACCATGAAGGAGGTGCCCATGTTGGTTTGATTAATGATTGATACCATGTATATGTAGGCATAAAATAAAATAGATTATTAAATAATATATTTCATTATACCACTCCTTGAACACCCCATGAAATAACAAACTCTACTCTTCCAAAAAAAGCCGAGCAAGCCGAATTTTGAGATAATTTGGCTTTTTTTTGCGCTGAGCAAGTAGGTTATAGACTGGTGCAAGTGTTTTTGTTTTTGCGTCACTAAACGCCTTCAAAATATCATCAAGTTCAGAACGCTTAAACTCACGACGAAGGTATGCAAAATCGGGACATTGACTCGGATTATCTAGTAACATTTTTTCAATATGTGACACAATAGTTTCTGCTTTCAATGCTCGTGCTTCGGCTATTTCATCGAGTGGTATTTCATCACGTACCATATCAGCAGTAATTTCCTCGGTTGATTTTTTGCTTGCCTTTTCTTTTCGTTTTATTTTTGTCTTTTCTTCTGGCTCAATTGATTTCAGATACCGTGCCTGCTTTTCTGTTATCTCTCCACGTGATAACTTTTTCAAATCATCTACTGCGTCTTCTGACTCGTGACGAAACAAGACATCTTTCTCTAACACCTCAGGATCAACCTGCAACGCTTTTTCGTTAAACCCTAATAACTTCATGCCTGCAAGTGACCGTACGCGAGAAAGAGCAACGTAGCCCATGCCATGAACAAATGATTTTGATAGATCAACCTCCATCGCATCAAGCGACATTCCTTGACTTTTATGAACCGTAATAGCCCATGCAAGCCGTAATGGAAATTGGGTAATCTCGGCCTTAACTTTTCCTTCCTCTTCAATCTGCCATGATACAGGCGTTACATCAATCATTGTCCCGTTGGCTGTTCGTACCACCGGTTCATTAAATGAATTAAATTTATGAACCACGCCTAACGTGCCGTTTACGTACGTACCTTCCATATGATTTTTGGTAAACATAACACGTGCACCAACTTTCAAAACAAGTTTTTCTGGTGACAAACAACTTTTTTTTAGTGTGTCCGCCAAATGTTGTGACCCCTTCCACATCATATTGTATTCCTGTGGTTCTCCTTCTATCACATCCAAATGGCGGTTATTGATAACATCAACATCAATATTATGAGTAAATAGTTTTGTTGGCTCGGTGACATAGTCAGGATCTTTATTTAACCGACTATACAATACATCAATTGTTTTTTTACTGACTGTATTTGCCCGAATATCATTAAGAATAGATACGTACTCCGCATCTTTTTGACGATGTTGTTCTGATAAATAACAAATGGTCGGTCGTGCACGTAACCATGCCTCCGCCTTATACGCAAACTCTGACTCAACTATTTCACCTCGAGTGACTGGTGGTAACTGAAAAAAATCTCCACAAAATACAACTTGCATTCCGCCAAATGGTTTTTCATCACGTTTGAATTGACGACAAATCCATTCAATCAAATCTAGCCGATAGTGATGCAACATGGACACCTCATCAATAATCAAAACTTTCGTTCGTTCAAATCGTTTATACAAATATGCCCGTTGCATTAAATCATCAATATCATAGTCCGTCAGTGTATCCCGCACACCAAGCCCAGACCATGAATGAATAGTTTGCCCACCCAAGTGAGTTGCAGCAATACCAGTAGATGCGGTTACTGCCACATCTATTGCATGTGATTTCAAATACCGCACATACTCGTTCAAAACATGTGTTTTTCCACTGCCGGCAGGGCCAGTCAAAAAAACATTTTTGCCCAGTTTCAAAATGTCTAATGCCTCAGATTGCAACATAAATGTATTGTACCAGTCAGTTGGGTAAATGGACAGTTAGTCTTTATGCTTGAATTCGTTTGAACAATTCTGCACCAATATATAAAAATAGAAATGCAAAGACTGCAAGGATTACGAAATCAAAAGACAATGAAAATGCATGCACCCCGCTTAATGAACCACGAATACCGTCAACAGCATACGAGAGAGGATTTAGCCGAACAAGCATACCAAACACTTTTGGTAGACCGGTGACAGGAAATAACGCTCCGGATAAGAAAAATAGTGGCATGACAAGGAAGTTGATAATGAGAGGGAAACCCTGCATATCATCTAATTTTGATGCAATGGCAGTACCGAATGCAGTGAAAAACAAGGCAAGCATAAACATAAACACGAAAGCCATGTATAAACCAGAAACCGCTGGATGAAAACCAGCCACCAATGTAATAAGAAAAATAATTACACCCTGAATACAAGCAACCGTCGCACCACCCAATGTTCGTCCCAACATAATATTAAACCGAGAAACGGGTGCAACTAATGTTTCTTTCAAAAAACCAAACTGTTTGTCTGAAATAATTTCAATACCAGAAAAAACAGAAGTAAACATGACGGTCATTGCAATAATACCAGGGGCAAGAAAAGTAATATAATTACCATCTCCGGCTTTAGCAAATACCGATCCAAACCCATAACCAAACGCAAACAAAAACAAGAGGGGTTGGGCAAGTGAGGCGAACATTCTCTGTTTTGAACGAAAATATTTTTTTAATTGTCGTAACCACAGTATATAGATTGTTTTCATATTATTTATTCCATAATTTATTACGTATTCGCATACCATCCATTGAAGCCGAGTTATCTGCCCGAATATCCGTACCCGTTAATGCCAAAAAAGCATCTTCTAATGTGGCTGATTTGGTTTTCTCTTTCAGTTGTATAGGAGTTCCACTTGCAATAATTTTCCCATGATCAATAATCGCAACACGTTGGGCAACCCGATCAGCTTCTTCCATATAATGAGTGGTGAAAAAAACAGTTAGATGTTCTTTTTTGTTCAAATTGGAAATATATTCCCATATTTTATTACGTGTTTGTGGATCAAGCCCCAGTGTTGGTTCATCCAAAAATAATACTCGTGGATGATGCAGTAGCCCACGAGCAATTTCCAGTCGTCGTTTCATTCCACCAGAAAAATCTTTGACGAGATCGTCTTTGCGATCCCATAGTTCAACAAGGTTTAATAACTCTACAATACGTGGTTTGTATACACTGGATGGAACGCCGTATAACACAGCATGGAACTCCATATTTTCATATGCGGTTAGGTCATTATCCAGACTTGGATCCTGAAATACAATACCAAACGATTTGCGAGTTTGATCTGATTCTAATGCCACATTAAACCCATTCAAAATAACTGAACCTGATGTTGGCTCTAATAATGTTGTTAACATTTTAATGCTGGTAGTTTTACCGGCACCATTTGGACCGAGAAATGCAAAAATTTCTCCCTCAGTAACGGTAAATGAAATGTTATCTACCGCTACAAAATCATCAAACTTTTTTGAAACATTTTTTACTTCAATACTATATGTCATGTCCCCTAGTATATCACAATAGTTAACAAGTCAACTATTGACTATCCACAGATAAGAAAAGTCGGCCCTGTGGCCGACTTATAGACGAAAATGTTTTTTGACTTCAGAGACAACCGCGGTTGCTAACAGTGGTTGCCATGTTCCTTTATTCTCTGGAATGGGTACAAACACTGTAAACTGTCGTTTCTTCCCTTTTGACGGTATTATCTTACCCCGGGAAAAACACTTCTTCTGATCGGTATCAAATTCGTACGGAGCAAATATGTTGATAACCAGAAGATCCAAATCTAATGGCAATCGTTCTCCGTACAAATACACATTAAGACCATCCCTCACCATACACTCCTTCAAACTTTCCGCCCAAACCTTGTGAGGAGTGGTGAGAACAAACACCGTATTCTTTCTTTTGGCCGAACGCCGTTCGTCCAACATGTTTTTAATGGCCATATATAGAATATATGAAAGCATCAACAAAAAGAAAACGAACAGCCCAAACATTTTTACCACAGCCATATACGACACCTCCACCAATAGATTAGATTATTTAGTGTGTTTGTCAACAAAAAATAAAAGCCGGCGACCAAGGCCAGCTTTTACATATATACACAGTTTTGTAGACCATGATGAGTGATGACACTATACATCGGTTGTGATCCTGCCAAAATAACTGCAGAGCGATCATATGTATCAAGTTCATCTTCTAAACGGCGATACGTGACATACCAATCCTGTGCCTGGTTGGACCAATACATATAGAGTGTACAATGAACATCCCATGGTGTCACAAATTCGGTACCATCAAAATGTATGCGGATAGTACTTTCATTGATGGTTGTTTTCCATGTCTCTGGAATGAGGTTTTTATGTGACCAAAACTGGTACAGCACTCGGTGATCAAGACGTGTCGGCAAAGGACTCATATTCTTGAGACGCCCCACCTTCTCTAAACCAGTCACCACCTTTTTGTCTGGAGCAGGTAGAAATTTAACCAACGAAATGTTAGGTAACCAGACCGATGAACAATATTGGCACTGAGAGTCCTGTGCAACAATATCCCAATTTTTACCACACCAAATCGATTGGAATGGAAAAATTGGTGATGTGTTATTGATATCCATAATACATCTCCTTTTTCTGTCAAACAGTTAAGCACAAAAGTAACTAAAACACCATTATGTAAATTATTTAGAATTTTTATCCTCTTTCCACTTCTCAATTTTCTTGTGATCACCAGACAAAAGGATTTTTGGAACTTTATATTTTTTACCTTTGTATTCAATCACCTCTGGACGAGTGTAGACGTCATGGCTTGCCACACGTGACTCCTCCAATGAATTAAAATTACCGAGTACACCCTCTACCTGTCGAGCCACGCTATCAATGACAACCATTGCAGGTAGTTCCCCACCAGTTAGCACAAATGGACCGACTGACAGGTGTTCCATTTTGAATACCTTATATACACGCGCATCAATCCCCTCATATCGTCCACACACCAGAATTATATCTGTGTATTTCTGTGCTGTTTTTTTTGCATATGCCGTATCAAACTGTTTGCCACCAGGACTAAAATTATTAATTTTTACTTTTGACTTATTTTTTTTAGTCCTGCCCTGAGCATGTCGAAGGGCTTTTTCAATTGCCTTAACAACAGGCAATGCTTGGATAACCATACCCGGACCTCCACTGTAGGGCTTTTGATCAATATGTTTGAATGTGTTGTCAGAAAAATCACGAGGATTATAAAACCTGACTTTGATTTTTTTGTCCTCTATCGCCCGCGACATAATAGACTCGCCAAGATAGGAGTCGAATGAGTTTGGAAATAATGTAATCACGTGAAAATTCATATTTATGTTTATAACATAAATATGAATTTTTGACCATATACTACTTGACAATACCATATAAAGGTGTATAAATTAAATAGGAGGCAAAAATGCTTAAGTTTTTCAAAAATACCCTACCCTACTGGTTGTTGGGTACATTTATTTTGGTAATCCTGTTCACAACAGGATGTCAAGGGAGATTGGCCGAAATGAGGGATCTGAGGAATCTCACACCGGCAGAAGAGAGCGTAAGAAACTCGATCTGGAACTCACCAAGAGGATCTATCATTCAATTCAATGAGGGTAACAAAATAACCCTCGTATTAGCCAGTCACTTCTCACCGGAAAAAACGAGGCGGAGATTCTGCCTCGAAGGAGAAGATGATTGCCAAGTCTACGCGCCGATGGAGGAAGGTTTGCTCCGGATGGTTAAAGGGGTAAAGAAAATAATTCTCCCCACCGACGCAGAGTATGCAGACTACGCTCTTCTTTACCTAAACCAGCGCTAACTGAATCCCCGTCGCCACAACCCACCCCGGGTCCTTCACAGGACTCGGGTGTTTCATTTTATATTTTGATTTTTACGATTTGAAGATTATAAATATCAGATTTGGGATGAGGTCGCGTATAAAATTAAAAAAATCTCAGAAATGTACTAGAAGTACATTGGTTGAGATTTTTTTAATTTTAGACGATGAGATCGCCCAAATATGATATTTATAACTTCAAATCAGCCATCGCCTCATCAACAGTCTTACTAGCTGATGCCGGCTTTACCTCCTTCATACCACCAACTGGCTCGTTGATTTTCAAATTAACTCGAGCATTATTTTTCATACCAACAACACGGAGAAGTGTCCGAATTGCTTTTGCGGTATTGCCCTCACGGCCAATGATTTTACCCATATCCGCTGGGTTAACATCGAGTGTCATAAGCACACCCATTTCATCCACAGTACGAGTGATTTTCACATCCTGAGGATTTTCAACTAACGCCTTAATAATAAAATCTAAAAAATATACGTCTTGTTCCATGAATTCAATCGTTATAATGATAAAAACCTACCTGTATTAATTGTATAGAGAACGGAGAAATTATGCAACAACCTCATCTGTGCTTTCAGCAACATTCGCTGGGGCTTCTGAAACAGGGGTTTCAGCAACTGGCTCAGCAACACTTTCGGCTGGAGTTTCCACTGCTGGTGTAGATGCTTTTTCCTCTTCTTTTGGAGCATCCTTCACGACGGCTTTTTTCAAAGGTAAATTATTAATTTTCTTGCCTGTAATAACCTTTTTGTCCACCAACATATTATGTACTGTTGGAGTTGCTTGAGCACCTTGTGACATCCAGTATGTTACCCGCTCTGCATTAACGACAGCATTATCACCACGTCGTGCATCATAGTTGCCCAAAGTTTCTAATGTTTTGCCACTTTTTGTTGAGTTTTTTGAGTCAGTCAGAACTAACCGAAATACCGGTTCGTGCTTACGTCCTACTCGTTGTAATCGTATTTTTAACATGACCCGTATCATATCAAAAGAAGCCATAATGGTCAATAGACCGACAATCTGCTATACTGCCTATGTGAATAAGCCAAAACGTACTCATCCACACACAGACCACAAAACCAAACATCCCTCACCAAAACAAGAGGATAAAAAACAGGTTACAGGGGTGATCAACACTATTAGTATCAACTCAAAAGGAGTGGGTTTTTTTGTGGTACCAACAACTAATGACACCCTAGAAATCCAGAATGAAAACCTCAATCGAGCATTTCATGGAGACATGGTTGAGGTTGCCCCAACGGGCACAATGGTTAAAGGTAGGCCACAAGGAAAAGTTGTCTCTGTCATATCTCGGGCTCGTAATGAATTTGTTGGTATCATAGAAAAAAAAGGTAATACCGCATTTCTATTGCCTGATGATAAACGTATGTATATTGATATTTTTCTTGATACAAAATCAGTAGCACATGTAACACACAATACAAAAGTTTTGGTAGGTATTAGTGATTGGGGCAATACAGCCAAAAATCCAAAAGGAAAACTCATTAAAGTTATTGGTGCAGTTGGCAACAATAATACCGAGATGGAATCTATTGTGTTAGAAAAAGGATTTCGTGTTGAGTTCCCTGCTGAAATTGAGTCTGAAGCGCAACGAATCAAATCAGAATATAAAAAACATTTTGAGACTGAATTAAAAAATCGCAGAGACATGCGTGGTGTTACCACAATGACTATTGACCCTGCCGACGCAAAAGATTTTGATGATGCAATTTCATTTCAAGATTTAGGTCACAATACATACGAAATCGGCGTGCATATTGCGGATGTATCATATTTTGTAACTCCTGGTAGTGTACTAGACGCTGAGGCGGAAAAACGTGGTTTATCAGTATATCTTGTGGATCGGACCATCCCTATGTTGCCAGAAATCCTTTCTAACGACTTGTGTTCGCTTAACCCCAATGAAGATAAATATACTTTTTCTGCAATTTTTACCGTAACAAGCACAGGTGAAGTAATGACAAAATGGTTTGGCAGAACAGTTATACATAGTGATAAACGATTTACATACGAAGAAGCCCAAGAAGTGATTGATGGTAAACGTGATGGCCCATATCAGACAGAGTTACGTACATTACGTGATATTGGCAAAATTTTTGAAAAAGAAAAATTTGAAAATGGAGCGATTAATTTTGAAACAGAAGAAGTAAAATTTGAACTAGATGATACAGGCAAGCCAATACGAGTATACAAAAAAAGCCGTCTGGAAACACACAAACTAGTTGAAGAATACATGCTCCTCGCCAACCGAGAAGTAGCAGAATTTGTATTTCGTTCACAAAATGAAAATAAAAATAAAAAAGGGTCACAATCTGTATACCGAATACACAACATACCCGACAAAGAACGCATTGCAAACCTTGCTGTGTTTCTGAAAGCTCTCGGGTTTGATTTGAAAAATAAAGAAGGCGAGGTCACTTCCCGAGACATCAGCGCTTTGTTAAAACAAGTAGCAGGAACACCAAACGAGGAACTCATCAAAACTGCAACGATCCGTAGTATGGCAAAAGCAGTATACTCCACAAAAAATATCGGGCATTTTGGTTTAGCTTTTGAATATTATACACACTTCACATCCCCTATCCGCCGATACCCAGACCTCTTGGTACATCGATTTCTTGAACGTGAACTGAAAGGTGGAAAAATTGAACAAAATGAATTTGAGAAATTTGAACGTATTTGTTTGCTTTCATCAGAAAATGAAAAACGAGCGTCTGATGCGGAACGAGCATCTATTAAATATAAGCAGGTAGAATATATGCAAAGTCATATCGGCGAAACATTTTCTGGTACCATCACCGGTGTTACCGAATGGGGTATCTACATAGAAGAAAAAGAAACTAAATGCGAAGGTATGGCATCCCTTCGAAATATGCAGGATGATTTTTATGCGCTCGATGAAAAAAACTATTCCCTTATTGGTCAAAAAACTGGTAAAAAAATTACCCTCGGTGATACTGTGACATTCAAAGTTATTTCTGCCGATCTAGAAAAACGCGTTTTGGATTATACGATTATATAATAAAAACAGCTCCGTCCCGAAGGGTGAGGATTATTTTTTGCTTTCCATCAACGAAATGCGCCAAATTTGAAAGTTTTATTTTGCCACTGCAACCGCCTCATCAAAAGCAACGGACAACAATTTTGAACCTCCGCCCAAACCCATAGTCACACCATACAAAATTCCTGCGCGGGACATTGTTTCGCGATTGTGAGTAATAACAATCAATTGGGAACGGTGTGACAAATTTTCCACCATATCAGCATATTTTTTTGAGTTTGCTTCATCTAATGCAGCATCTGTTTCGTCCAAAATGATAAATGGAGGAGGATTAACCTGAGAAATTGCAAACAGCAAAGCAATTGATGTCAGTGCCCGTTCTCCGCCAGAGAGCATCATTAACCCCTTAACTTTTTTCTTAGGTAAATTAACTTCAATCTCAATCCCTTCCTGTGTCTCTTGTTCCTCTACCATCACCCCTTCTTCCCCATCAGCCAACAGTCCATCCATGTCTGTATCCTTTCGTTTTCGCTTTGGTGGAGCAACTACCGTCAAATACGCTTCACCCCCACCAAACATCAAAGCAAAATATTCCTTGAATTGATGATTGATCTTATCAACACCCAATGTAAACTCAGTTGATAATCGAGAATCAAGGTCTGTGATTAATTCAGTTAATGAATTTGCCGACTGTTCAAGATCAGCCAATTCTTTTGCGAGAAATTCATCGCGTTCTGTTGCATCTGTATATTCTTTCATCACGTCTGCCCCACCAATACCCCCCGCATCTTCTAATCTAATTTTTATTTTCTCTATTGCCCGACGGCGCTCTTCTTGCATAGCACGCTCTTCTGTATGATCAAACGATAATGAGTTGTACTGTGTAATACTCGTCCCCAACATCATACCGAGTTCAGTTAATTCACGCTTGAAATCCTCTTGTAATAACCTTAGATGTTCTTCATCTGCCCGCAGTGTGTTGAGCGCAGACCGTACTTCCTGTTGTTCAGCCATAATCCGAAAGATTGCCTTTTCAGCATCACGATTGGAATCCTTCTCTTTTTCAATTTCATTCTGAAGTGCCCCATATCTTTCGGACAAATCTGTCTCTTGTTTTTTTACATGAGCAAGTTTATCCTCAATATTTTCTTTAGTCTTTTTTAATTCAGAAATATCATTTTGGACATCAGCCATGAGCGACAAATCAACCTTGTCTTTGTTGTTATCTATAAATCCTCGCCATATTGTGTCTATTTCCTCAAGTACCGAAAGAAGAGCATTGATATCTCGTAAATCCCGAGCAGATTGAAGTTTCTGTTGCACGCTGTTATATATTTCCTCAACCGATACCAACGTAACTGTTTTGTGGACGTAAGAATGAGCAACCTCTTCTTGTTTTTTCATCATGCGTATCAGTGATGCAATCTCACCATCAAGTTGTCCAAATTGACGGAAAAGATTATCTTTTTCATTTCTAATATCGTGCAGATTTTTTTCCAACTGAATTAATTCTTCACTGGATGCATCTTTATGTGATGCTTTTTCTAATACAGATTTTGCCTCATGCAACTCCTGTTCTAATACAGATGCTTTATGAACCAAAGGTTTTTTATCCGTATCAATACGAACCTCCATTCTCTGTATGTATTCTTGTTCACGGTTGCAATATTCCAACGCTTTTTCCTTTAACTCATCTTTCAATTCTAGAGTTTTTTGTACCTTTTCAACTTGTTTTTTCAAGAAACGAATATGAGGAGTAATCTCACGGCGCAGTGATTCAACTTGACCAATATTTTCTCGAGTTTTTGCCAGTTTTTTTTCGCTTTCTTGTTTTTTGTATTGATACATTTTTAGACCCAATGCATCCTCTATCATTGCTTTACGTTCTGTAATACTTGCATTCAAAATCCGATCGGCCTCACCTTGAGAAATAATATGATGGCCAGAAGCCCCAATATGGGCGGAC
>JAUPVF010000039.1 GCA_030917185.1 Patescibacteria group bacterium | reverse complement strand
TATATTAATAAATGAGGAGAAAAATAACCCTAAACATAAGGGTTATTTTTTTGGGGCGGAACACTTGACAAAGTAACAAAAAGGTGTATACTACTGTTTAGTTGGTTCATTTACACAAACCTACCCCTCAGGGTTTAGTGAGGGGAGAAAGAGGGCAACCATGTCTTTTTTGAAGAATATCACGGCTCAGCGGATCGCTGCTGAGGACGGGAAGATTTCCAGTCGGATGGAGGGGATAAATTCCCTTCGCCTGGAAAAAATCTTTACTTTCTTGTTGGCTCTCATTGCCGGCAAGATTCAGCCAATGAAGGAACTCGTCAAGACAGTAACGGATGCCGTTCTGACATTTGTTTCTCTCGGTGGGTTGTCCACCGAAAGGGGAGTGGAGGTCTTTAGGGCGGTTTTCATCGCACATCCGGATAAATTCTATGCCCCGGAGTTGCAGAAACTCTGGGGGATGATTGTGAATCACCCCGATCTCCAAGATCATCTCGCTGCCGTGTATTATGCAAGGGTGGTCCCTCAGTACGTCGGCCCAACGGAACATTTCCATTGGGCGGTAAAATCACTGCTGAATATCTTGGCAGTAGCCAAGGTGTCTAAGCAGGATATGAAGTTTGTGGTTGACGAAATCATACTCGGTAACCACGAATTGTTGGGGGACGATAACCAGACTTCGGTCTGGAACCTCCTGTCTGCGGTCAAAGAGTCTGGGGAGTACCACACGCCGCGACAAGAGGTGCGGGTGGCACAAAAGGACAAAGTCCTCTCCCCAACGAAGGGGCGGGAGGTGGTTGCTCGTCAGACCAACCTTTCCGTGTCGCCCGAAATCGATGGGCACAACAAAACCAGACCGCCCAAGGCGGCCAAACACATGAGGGTGGCGGACAAGCCTGCCACCGGCAAGGACATGGCGACCCAACTGGCGGCCGTCGTCCAATAGGTTTTTCATCGGCCTCTCTCGCTGTATGCGGGGGAGGCCTTTTCATTATAATGCATTGACATATTGTTATGTATATATTACTATACGTATTGGATTAGTCACTTAAGGAGTTATAGTATGCTCCCTCGGGGTCTTCAGGATATACTTAGTTCAACAAGAGAGAACCCGAGCGATAAGAGAAATCAATTCTTTTTACGCGAGGCCAAGCTTTTTGAACAAAGAGTATTCCATTATACAACGGATGGGGAAGTCTTTTTTGAGCAAGATGAATACCTTCCTTATACTGAGGCGCTTGAGAAGGCTTCTCAGATTCAGCCGGTTGATTATAACCGATTCAATCCGACGGGTGGGTTGAATCAAGAGTTGTTTGATTGTGTTCGTCACTTTTTACCAGATGTGATGAGGAGTTCTCTTGAACTTATTATTACGATTGGTACGGAGTTTGACTATTTCCATGGTGGAGATGCAGTGTTCCGGCTCTCCTATGGAGGCAATACTGTGGTGGTTTCTCTTGATGCCACGATCAATGATAATAAAATAAAGATGTTTGAGCGTAGGCAGTTTCTGCGGCTCATGTCTTTCAAAGAAAAGACACGCAAAAGGATGTCCGAGTTATCACGACTTGAAAAAGAAGTGAAAACGGACTTCATGGTGTGGCCGAGAGAGGTTGATTCGGGACGATTTCTGTCCCGGATACCTATCCAGATTGCGCTCCTTCTTCTTTCTCGGCTCATGGACCAGATTGGTGGGGGGTGTGAGCGAGTTTCTTTTTGCCGGGCAGTTTCCTTGTAGGAGACGTGCCCGGTTTTCATTTATACACAATTTTGAAATTAGACGGGGTACTTGTATAATAACTATATGATAAAAAGTTACAGAACATTTTTTCTTGGATTGTTTATACTGGCTTTACCATTTTTAGGATTTCCATCTTCGTGGAAAACTTTTTTTCTGGTTATTTCCGGACTGTATATTATAGCCGGTACGATTAAAATCACGTTGCCACGACGGGGCGCTATAAAAAAACTACGTAAGAAGGAAAAGATCACTCCTGTATTTATGGAGAATGCGCCGATTGAACACGGTAACCCAATACCAGAATCAGAAATCACACAGCCGATTGAAAAAAAAGAAGATCATATTTAATGCGTCCAGTTTTTATTTATCCGTATGAATTTTTTTACACAACACAAATCTATACTCGCGTTATGCGTAGGGTTATTATGTTGTGTACTCGCTTTTTTTATATTTCCAAAAGTTTTTAGAAGTCACTACATACTCGGTATACCAAACAAAAGTCTCGCTTCGGTGGATACCGCGGTAAAACCAACTCCCGCACCGGTAGAATCTTTTACTCCGTCGTATATACAAACTCCCGCGCAGGTGAAGGGTTTGTATATAACAAGTTGGACTGCGTCTACGCCTTCTTTGAGAAATAATCTTGTTAATCTCATTGATACCACTGAACTCAATACTGTTGTGATAGATGTGAAAGACTATACGGGCAAGATTGTTTTCCCAGTGAGTGATCCTGTGTTGCGTGCGTATGGTTCAGAAGAGGTTCGAGTGAAAGACATGCGTGATTTTGTTGAATCATTACACAAAAAAGGTATTTACGTGATAGCGCGTATTGCCGTTTTTCAAGATGCGTATTTTGTAAAATACAGACCAGATTTGGCAGTTAAAAATAAAGCAGGAACAGCGGTGTGGAAAGATCGCAAGGGGATTTCGTGGATTGACCCGGGTTCACAAGAGTATTGGGATTATATTGTATTGCTCGCACAGCAAACGCGTGACATCGGGTTTGATGAAATCAATTTTGACTACATACGGTTTCCGTCTGATGGAAATATGCAAGATATTTCCTACCCATATTCTAGTACCACACCAAAAACTCAGGTTATGAAAAATTTCTTTTCTTATCTGCATGATAAATTAATTTCCCAAAGGACAGTCTCAGGGGACGGAGTGAAAATTTCTGCTGATTTGTTTGGTATGGTAACAACTGCACAGGATGATATGGGCATCGGGCAATTGTTGGAAAATGCATTACCATATTTTGACTATATTATGCCGATGGTGTATCCATCACATTATCCACCGACATTTCAAGGATACAAAAATCCTGAGGCATATCCGTACGAGGTTGTGAAGTTTGCTATGCAGTCTGGTGTTAATCGGGCGAAGACAGCAAGCACAACCCCTTTGAAACTACGACCATGGTTGCAGGATTTCGGATTAAAACAAACCTACGGTTCGGCAGAAGTTCGAGCACAGATAAAAGCAACATATGATGTTGGATTGGACTCATGGATACTTTGGTCAGCATCAAATAAATATACACGAGGGGCACTTGACTCACAGTAAAATATATGTAACTTTTATTGAGGAGGTTCACATAATGTTGAGACGGTTATATATGGGTTTGAGGAATGTGTTCAAACCTAAGAAGATTAGAGTGGTGGTTGGTAGTGTCGAGCTCTGTCTTGTGGGTGATGGAGCAACCAGGCTGGATGCTATTAGCAAAAAATCTGGATTTGATGCTAACGAGGTTGTGCGCCAAGCCCTTCAACTCTATCAAGCACACATGGATGAATACTACAAAGGAACCCTGTTTTTTAAAAAACCACCGGGTGGGGAGATGATCGAGTTTCAGGTGTTTGCTGATGAAGACGACTAAATTTTTTAAGGACTGCTGCGGCGGTCCTTTACCTTATCTACATTACATATTTTGTTATCATGTTGTATAATAACAGATAATTATGGATCCTAATCGTATTACATATTTTGCTGAGACTGATGCGCGTAATAAAAAAATACGTTTTGGTATTAAACCGAAAGACCGACTCCGCCACACCTACGTCATTGGAAAAACCGGTGTAGGAAAATCCACATTGTTGGAAAATATGGCTATTCAAGATATCCAAAACGGTGAAGGGATGGCTTTTATTGACCCGCACGGCGGGACGGCTGAAAAATTGTTAAGTTATGTTCCCGAGTCACGCATCAAAGATGTGTTGTATTTTGCACCATTTGATATGGAATATCCTGTGTCATTTAATGTGATGGAGGATATTGGTGCAGACAAACGTCATTTGGTAGTTAACGGCCTCATGTCTACATTTGAAAAAATATGGGTAGATGCGTGGTCTGCGCGTATGGCATACATTTTGAACAACACACTACTTGCACTTTTGGAATACCCCGGCTCAACACTACTTGGGGTTAATCGTATGCTTGCCGACAAGGACTACCGGAAAAAAGTTGTTGATAATGTGAAAGATCCTTCAGTGAAAGCATTTTGGGTGGAAGAATTTGGAAAATACACTGAACGTTTTGCTGCAGAAGCAACACCCGCAATCCAAAACAAAGTCGGTCAATTTACCAGTAATCCACTTGTCCGAAACCTTATTGGTCAGTCCCGATCAACGTTTGATATTCGTAAGTTTATGGATGAGAAAAAGATTCTTATCATCAACTTATCTAAAGGGCGAGTTGGTGAAGGCAATGCTAACCTCATTGGCTCCATGCTCATTACCAAAATCTACCTTGCTGCCATGTCACGCGCGGATAAAAATGACGCTGAGTTAGCACAACTGCCAAGTTTCTATTTATACGTGGATGAGTTTCAATCATTTGCTAACAAATCATTTGCAGACATTTTGTCTGAGGCCAGAAAATATAAACTATCACTCAATATCGCTCACCAATATATTGAACAAATGGAGGAGGAGGTGAGGGATGCGGTGTTTGGTAACGTTGGTACGATGGTTACATTTCGTGTGGGGGCGTTTGACGCCGAGGTTTTGGAAAAAGAATTTGCACCTGTTTTCACCGCAGAAGATTTAGTTAATCTCGGTTTTGCTCAAGTATATTTGAAATTGATGATTGATGGTGTGTCATCTGCGCCATTTTCTGCCCGCACGATGGGTCCTATTACCAAGCCAGATATTACGTTTGTTGAAGAGATTATTGAGAGTTCTCGAAAACAATTTGCTCGTCCTCGTCAAGAAGTTGAAGAAGAGATTCAGAATTGGCACATGGAGGGGACAGTAAAGGAAGCACGGCCAGAACCTAAAGATGAATACATGGCGCGCCAGTCTAATGGCGGGGGGCGTCCGAACAATGGAGGGGGTAATAATACAAACGGGCAATACAGACCACCAGTACAACAAAATGGTGGGCGTAATGACAGTGGGGACAGGGCGATGAATGGTGACAGAGAAAGGAATGAAAAACGCCCACCATTACCTGTTGAAAATAAACCAGATGCTCACAAAATAGTTTTTGCAAAAGTTGCCGAAGAATTACGACAGAAGGAACAGCAAGCGGTAGATAATACAGCAATTATTGAACAGAAACTAAACACAGCAACACAAACCATAACACCAAAAACTCAGACACCAGTGTCACTTGCAGGGTTGCCCCACAGTCAAGATGCCAAGAAAATTCCAAGCAAGGAAAACTTGTCTAGTCTGAAAGATGCGCTTGCTCATGTTGTCAAAAAAACAGAAGTGACTACGGGCTCAATATCGGTACCAAAACCAAACCCATTAGCGGAAAAATCACCGGAAGCAAAAAAAGAGACAACAGACAGTCAAAGAGAACCAAAAACTGAGCATAAGCCAGTAGAGATTAAAAAAGATCCAGTTGTAAAAAATATACATGAAGTCCCAGAGGATGTGTTACGGGATATTTTGAAAATGGATGATTCTAAGGTAGATTTTATACGTGACGAAAAACAGGCAAATATATCAGAGAGGAAATAACCCATTATGACAAAACGAGCCCTTATTTTTTCTATTGCATATTACCCACATGTGGGTGGTGCGGAGATTGCTGTAAAAGAGATTACAGATCGAGTGTCAGATATAGAATGGCATATGGTTACCTGTGCATTGTCCCCAAATCTTCCTCAACAAGAAAAAATTGGGATGGTTCATGTTCATCGTGTATCATGTCCAAAATATTTATTTCCATTTGTTGCATGGAGATATGCACGTAAATTGCACACTCATACACCGTTTGATTTCACGTGGTCTATCATGGCTGCCTACGCTGGGTTTGCAAATTTATTTTTCAAAATAACACATGTGAATGTGCCCTTTCTGTTGACTCTGCAGGAAGGTGATCCGATTGAATATATCAAACGAAAAGTATGGTTTATCTACCCACTCTTTCGGTTGATTTTTAAGCGTGCTGATAAGGTTCAGGCAATTTCAAAATTTTTAGCATCGTTCGGTCGTGATATGGGACATGACAAACCAATTGAGGTTATTGCCAATGGTGTTGATGTTCCTCTTTTTTCACAACATATTTCTGATGAAGTAAAAAATGTCTTGCGTGTACGTATGTCTAAACAAGAAAATGATGTGTACCTTGTGACTACTTCTCGATTGGTTCGCAAAAATGCAGTTGATGATATTATCAGTGCATTAGCAATCCTACCATCTTTTTTGTCATTGGTAATTATTGGCCAAGGGGAGGAAGGTCAGCGTCTATCAGAACAAGCAGAACAACTTGGGGTTATTGATCGAGTTAAATTTGTTGGGTTTATACCACATGAGGATATTCCCATTTATTTTTCTATTTGTGATATATTTGTACGGCCAAGTCGGTCAGAGGGGTTTGGTAACTCGTTTATAGAGGCCATGGCGGCAGGATTACCGGTTGTTGCAACTCCAGTTGGGGGTATTGTTGATTTTATTGACGATCAGGAAACGGGTGTCTTTTGTTGTCCAGATAACCCAAAAAGTCTTGCCGAGGCGATTATGTCTCTTGTTGATAATCATCAGTTGGTTAAAAAAATAGTAGCGGGGGGGTATGAACGGGTGGTTTCTGAATATAGTTGGGACCATATTGCTCAAAAAATGCGCGACCAAGTTTTTAATACATTATAACCATGAATACAAAACGTATCGTCATTGCAACGGGCATTTATCCTCCAGAGGTTGGAGGACCTGCCCAGTATGCACACGAACTGGCTCGTGTCTGGAGGAATGATGGATATCATGTAGATATAGAAGTATTCAGTCGTTTTAATTATTTACCAACAGGGCTTCGGCACCTTGCATATTTTTTGACAGTATTTATTCCGATATTTCGAGCAGACAGGGTTTTTGTGTTGGATACGTATAGTGCTGCATTGCCTGCAGTTCTTGCATCACGTATTTGTGGTACTCGGGTGGTTATCCGTACAGGAGGAGATTTTTTGTGGGAGTCGTATGTAGAGCGTACAAAAGATATGGTTTTATTGAGGGATTTTTATACAACTTCATTATCTAAACTATCTTTCAAAGAGAAATTAATTCTGACTTTTACTCGATGGACACTATCATCTGTTGATGCGATTATTTGGAGTACACAATGGCAAAGGGATATTTTTATGAAGCCATACAAACTGGAACACCAGAGGCATTTTATAGTAGAGAATTATTACGGTCCACGACTTGAACCATATGAACCAGTGCAGAAAAATTTTATTGTTGCAACCCGTCCATTGGTACACAAAAATCTACAAATGATTCAGTCTGTGTTTTCCCGTACCTCAATTACAAGTTGTCATGCACATATTGATCAGGGACGTGGAACACATGAAGTTTTTATTGAAAAAATGCGCCACTCGTATGCAGTTATTTTAGTTTCAATAAGTGATATTAGTCCCAATATGATTTTAGAAGCCATTCGTTGTCAAAAACCATTTATTGTAACGAGAGAGACAGGGCTATACGATCGTATTAAAGATATTGCACTATTTGTGGATCCACAAGACCAATCTGATGTGTATAACAAAGTGCTGTGGTTATTAGATCCAGAAAATTATAAAAATCAGGTTCAGAAAATTAAACAGTTCACTTTTGTTCACGACTGGGATGAAATTGCCAAAGAATATATGGAGGTATGTAATAAGATATAAATATGAAAGTTATCTCAATTGGAACAGATAGAAATGTATGTGTTGATGGTAGCGCTGCTCAGCAACGAATGATTGAGTATGCTGAGTCTTTAGGGGAGTTGCATATTATTGTTTTTTCAGAAAAAAAGCACGCGGTTACGGAAAAACATCAAGGTAATTTGCATGTGTACCCAACACAATCATTGTCACGATGGATGTACATATATGACGCATATATGGTTGCTTGTCGGATAATTAAAAAAACAGGATGCACAAAAACAGATTCAATCATAACAACACAGGATCCGTTTGAAACAGGTTTAGTTGGAAGAGTGCTTGCTGTGCGATACGACTTACCACTACAAGTACAGTTGCACACTGATATGTACGTTCCGTATTTTGGCTACATGTTACTTAACCGTATTCGCAGAGTGATTGCTTCATTTGTATTACCTCGTGCAGATGGGATACGAGTAGTCAGTACTATAGTTAAAGATTCTCTCATTGAACATTTTCATAATCGTATTGTAGTACCAGATGTGTTACCGATTTTTGTTGATATTGATCATCTTGTGTCTATAAAATCTGAGACAGATTTGAAAAAAATATTTCCGGGATATTCGCAGTATGTATTACTTGTATCTCGTGTCACAAAAGAAAAAGATATTGAAACACCACTCCGTGCTTTTGTTTCTGTTGTAAAAAAATTCCCAGATGCACTGTGTGTGATTGTCGGTGATGGTGATGATATATCTCGACTGAAACTACTGACACATGAATTCAACATACAAAAAAATGTCATGTTTGTGGGTTGGCAACAGGACCTTTCTCGTTATTATAGTGGGGCTGATGTGTTTGTTAATTCATCATTATATGAAGGATATGCGATGACGTTGGTAGAAGCGGGGGCATTAGGGTGTCCAATTATTACGACCCCTGTTGGCATTGCTCGTGATATATGTGTTGATGGTTATAATTCTTTTGTGTGCCCTGTTGGTGACACAGAGTGTTTTTCTCGTCGTATCGTTGATCTGCTGTCATCACCTGACACAGGGGAGTTGTTCAAAAACCGAATGCGAGATACTATTAAAGGTATACGAACAACAAAGAATATGTATATAGCCACATATATTGAGTTGTTGCGTAATACAATCATCCGATATTCCCAGCGGTATACATAGGTATCCATTATATATGAAGCGTTTTACCCAACATCTTATCGTACGGTTTGTTATATCAGGGGGCACCAGTGCCTTTGTTAATATCGCGATTCTTTCTCTCCTGTATTATGTATTCCATGTGTATTATTTGCTTGCATCTATTATCTCTTTCCTTATTTCATTTGTGGTTAGTCTGGTGTTGCAAAAATTTTGGACATTTCAGGATCGTTCTATGGTTGATGCTCATGTGCAGGCAGGTAAGTATTTGGCAACGTCTCTTGTTGGGTTGGCCATCAATACCGTCATTTTGTATATCTGCGTTGAACATTTTCATTTTTATGTTTTTCTCGGTCAATTGGTTGCGGGAGGAGTGACGGCATGTTGTACATTTTTCTTGTCTCGAAACTACGTTTTCAATAGTACACAGATGGCATTGACACAACCCCTACAACCAAAACCATGAGACTTTTAGTAATCACTCAAAAAATTAATTCAGAAGATTCAGTACTCGGATTTTTCTGTAGATGGATTGATCAACTTTCTACACAAGCAAAGACAATACATGTGATATGTCTTGAAGAAGGGAAGTATTCACCTCCTGACAATGTTTCAGTTTATTCACTGGGGAAAGAACAAGGCGCAAGTAAACTGGAATACATCGTCCATTTTTTCCAGCATTTGTTTACGGTCCGAGGTCAATATGATGCTGTATTTATACACATGAACCAGGAGTATGCATTGCTCGGTGGTTTGTATTGGAAATTGGCAAGAATACCGGTGTATTTGTGGCGTAATCATCCTAAGGGTAATATGCTCACAACCCTGGCTTCGTTGTTGGTTACTAAAAC
>JAUPVF010000001.1 GCA_030917185.1 Patescibacteria group bacterium | reverse complement strand
GTTTCGATACCGCCATCTCCACTCGTAAAAACATTAGCGCCTTTTAGGGCGCTTTTGTTTTTTGAGTGGAAGTGAGCAAAGCATGCTTTGCGCGCGGTATCGAAACAGCGGAAGCAGTGAGTACTCACCAGAGTACGAAGCTGAGTTGGTGTCTAGACCAAACACTCACAACGATGAGGAAAACCGCCATCTTTAATTGGTTTTTATGCCTTGAGAAGAGTATAATATTTGCATTATGATACCAAACTTATTTATTCGTTTGTTTATTAGAAAAGCAAAATTTTCTCATATAGAAAATATCCTCAAAAAAGAAAACTTTGAATACACCCGAGAAGACGTAGACAAACTCCTGAAAGGAAATCAAAAAGGTGTACGATATGGAAACGCAGTTTTGACTAGAAATGAAAACGGTCAGCAGGTAAAACGTTTTTTCAAAGTGATGCTTGATGGAACATGGAAAACATTCAAACCGTTCCAAAGACAAGTAGAAATATCGGCGGCACTTGATGCCGACGAGAAATACACATCCCCCACTGTTAACGTAATTAAAAAAAATTTACGTCCCCCAGTACCATATGCTATTTTTGAGACCAGAGAAAACGGAGATGGTTTTGGTTTTATGGATGATAAACCAGTTTCGTATGAAAGTTTTACTGATAGCCAGATGGATAACCTAGTTACTACCATATATAACTTTCATTTATCAGGCAGAGATATTGATAAGAAAATTTGGCAATATACAGAAAATATTTCTGATAAAATTAATTTCTATGAAAAGGAATTAAAGAAACTTCTTTATACAGTTATTATTCACAAAAATACCAATGGAGAAATAATTAAAAATAAGGTTGAGGATATATTAGAACAATACCTTGGTATAAAAAACATCTCGCAAAAAATAATTAAAATTTTTAACGATAATTTCAAGCATATACAACATCTTCCCGACACATATTTAGTTCATGCTGACATGCAGATAGACAACCTGTACAAACATCCAAATGACACCATTGAGTTACTGGATTTTGAGTGGGTAGGCAAAACAAACAGCCCAAGTATCGCTATAATGTATGACTATGGTAACTTACGAGCACGGGCATGGTCTTCCCCAAATTTTCAGGCAATGCTTGATTCTAAAATGCTTGAAATCGGTAAACAAAACTATAATGAGGATGTGGTTAAAACCGGATTGCGTCTTGGGTTACTTCGATATTCACTCATGATGAGTCGATTTCATTTAGACTTCAAAAATACTGTTAAAAAAGACAAGCGAACAGAGGAAGATTATTTCGCCATGTTTCCAAAAACCGTAGAGTCTCTGAGAATAGCATTGCAATAGATGTGATGATACTTATACAAAAATCCGCCCTCCAACGGATTTGTTGTCGCGTTGTGGGCGGTTGATCTGTCTAGTGCAGGAAACTTCATTTGGAACGACGAACCGGCTTGAACAGACGAAATCCGGCATAGCAGGTTCCACCCATAATGCAATTAGCACCGCTCATGATCCGATCCTCAATTTGGGATGGTATGAGATTGGGATTGTTCAATTCCCATTCCTTCTGTTCATCGTCGAGATGTTTGACCACCGCTTCTCTAGATGACAACCCGGCTTTTTTCAAACTGAAACCGAGTTCGACAACATTTTTGCTTCTTCGCAACCTATTTCTCATTTTACCTCTCCCTAGGTAGTCTCGAGCTTTTTCAGGAACTCAGAGAATTTTTCCCGAAGATCAACAAACAACAAGGTGTTGGCGTTGACGCCGAGAGTAAGAGCGATGCTGGCGAAGATAAGAGGATTTGTTCTATCGAACTTACCTCTGCCGGAAAGTAGACGTGACATCGTACTCTGACTGCAACCACTGGCCTTGGCCAATCCGTCGATAGTCAAACGGTGCCAACCCATAAGCAGAAATGCATTTCCTGCAAATCGCTTCTGAACCATCGGGTCTTTCAATTGTTCCCCGAGCTCTTGGAATGTCTGCGCTAGACTTCCCAAGGAACTCAAGTTCTGGACACTTTCTTTGGAAAGCACTGTAAAGAACTCCTCTCTCCTGAATTTCATCTCACAACTTACGTTGCGAAGTGAATACAGGAGCCGACCGACCTCAGGGGGTGGGTCGGCTCTGGAAAAACACATCTAAATCAATGAGTGTGGGCTTTGTTGTCGTACCCAAGTTCCACTCAAAGGTGTGAGCAACACAATCTCTCGAGTGCCAATGAGGAAAGAATTTCTTTGCCCATTTTCTGACATCGGTCGGTTGCTGTTGACCAGAAAGCGGACACGGAAATTCCTTGTAAGTGTGATCGGGAAAAGACTGTTTCTTGCCATCCCACTCCTGTACTTGAAAATACTGGAAGCAGAGAGGGCATCGGATCGTGATGATCATGTTGTGCCTCCTACTTTCCTTGTTGCCGCTGAAGCTCAACGGTTCTATGAGCGATGTCGTTAATCGTCTGCTGTCTCAGCTCGTAACCGATCCAGCAGCCGATGATTGTGAATGTAACATACCACAACACCCAAAAAGCTTTTCTCATGTGATCTCCTTTGCGAAAGAACAAATCCTGAATTTCATCTCACAACTTACGTTGCGAAGTGAATACAGAAGGCGAGCAAATTACTCGCCTGAATAATTGCAGACACTATCACACCATAGAAATTCACACTGCTTTATTTACAGAACTACGGGCAGACTATCACTCTCATCACCAATAGCAACGAACTCTAAAATTTTCTCAATGCGTCTACCTGCTTTTGCGGGCGAAAGGTTAATCATTGTTTCGTTTGCAAAGATACCTTTCTCTACTTTCGAAACAACAAATTCTTCCATTTCTCCGGAATATGAGTTTTTCCACAACATCTTTGTGTTTGTGGTTGTCACGGGCACTCCGTTTTGGCGAATGAGAACTATATGCCCCCCTCGTCTAAAAACCCAAACTTCAATACTCCATTCAGTGAGATTATTATCCCACCAAACCAGAAGACCACTTTTGAATGGTTTATTTCGTTGTGGAGAACCATTGTCACCACACCCAAATGGTGAAAAGGTTGGATCACGAAAAAGTTTTGCGTCTACAAGCATTTCTGCCTCCTTGCAAAAGAACTCCAACAGGGATATATTTCACTCCCACCGCAACATTCAAATTTTGAATGCTCTGGTAGGAGGGCCAGGAACCTATTTCGCATTGTACTCGGACGCGGCATGCATACCCGTGAACATCCCTTTGTGAGCGAGTACATCCACGATGGTCTGAACCTCGCTTTTCAGAAGGAACTCTGTCAGACCAGAAAGTTCGGTGGTCATTGCCACATCCACTACGTATTCGGGAAATACCCGAGCACTGAGTTGGACGGAACGAACGATGATCTCCTTGCGTCCATAGCCAGGCAGCATGTTCCAGCGATTATTACCGAGTTCGTCGAGGCTCAACCCGTGAAGGTTAAGCTCCGAAATGTCGAAGGGTGTCGGCGTCTGTATCACGTGATTTCACC
Source organism: Patescibacteria group bacterium (assembly GCA_030917185.1). Taxonomy (GTDB): domain Bacteria; phylum Patescibacteriota; class Minisyncoccia; order Phycocordibacterales; family DATDWN01; genus JAUPVF01. Next base: position 71 of record JAUPVF010000001.1, on the reverse strand, counting down.
TCTTTACATATTATAGCAAATTCTACCTCATTTGTCAATATTTTTTGCGACTTGTAAAGGGTCAAAGGTAT
>JAUPVF010000038.1 GCA_030917185.1 Patescibacteria group bacterium | reverse complement strand
TTTTTTTGTAATTCTTTGACACACAACTCACCATTTTCATCATCGCCAATATATGCGAGTAGTGATGCGTTCAAGCCGAGTCTGGCGGAGGCAACTGCGGCATTGGCACTATTGCCGACAGCTTTTGCAATTTCTGCATATTCATATGGAATTTTTGCTCCAAAATCTAAACCTAGTTTACATGTTACGGTGTTTATTTCACAATGGACTTCTGCTTCTTTCAATCTAATAAATGCATCGGTCACAATATCGCCAATGGCGAGGATATCTGTTTTCATAGGTGGATTATATCATATGTTGTCTCTCGTGGGCTTGACATGGTGTGTAAAAGGGCTAGTCTCTAATGTGGGAGGTTGTAATATGTGGGTCAACATGAAGCTACATGACTCATGTGATTCCATTGAACCGTTTTTAGTTGATGATTTTTTTAGGGTTTGCGGGCAATCACCGTTTGTTGAGGTTGGTCGCAACATGAAGAACTGGTTCTATGGGCAAACATGTCTGTTACCAAAAAGATGCAAAATATGTGCGTATCGGTTTGGTGATGTTGTGTCTAGTGATGTTTTTATAAAAAATTTTGGCAAGGCAGTTCATTTAAGAATGTCATTGGCCATTGTTGCGTCACTTTTGTTTCGGCAATCATCAACTGGAGTGGGGATTTTATCTACTGATGGTCGACCAAACATTTTCATCATACCAACTCAACATTTTCTATGCCTAGTTGGTCTCTATTATTCTCGCTATCCTTATGCTGGGTGGAGGGTTCGTGCATACCAACCAGCAAAAACACCTCGAGACTGGTTTCCAAAGAGTCAGGTGATCATAATAGAGTGATTATTATCTCGTGGGGACATATGTTTCCACGAGATTTCTTTATGTTACAATAGAGAGCATGAAGACACTTAAAGAGTATGTGCTGAATGCACAAGAAAAAAAGATCGCAATTGGTCATTTTAATATTTCAAACACCGAAGGGTTATGGGGTGTATTTCGTGCAGCACAAGCACTCAATGTTCCGGTTATTATTGGCGTGTCAGAAGGTGAGCGTGATTTTATTGGGGTTCGTCAAGTTGCGGCATTGGTTAAGAGTATTCGCGAACAATACGATTATCCGATATTTTTGAATGCTGATCATACATATTCGTTTGATCGGGTTAAAGAAGTTGTTGATGCTGGTTTTGATTCGGTTATTTTTGACGGAGCGCAACTGTCACTTGAGGAAAATATAACTATCGCAAAAAAATGTGTTGAATACGCACGTTCAGTTAACCCTCACATGTTGGTTGAAGGTGAACTTGGTTATATCGGTACGTCATCAAAGGTTTTAGATAGTATTCCCGATGGAGTTAACCTTGATGCGTCACAATTGACTCATCCAGATGTGGCAAAGCAATTTGTTGCAGAAACGGGTGTGGATATGTTGGCGCCAGCAGTCGGTAATATCCATGGTATGTTGCGGGGAGGTGTTGATCCTAAACTGAATATAGAACGAGTGGCGGAAATTGCGGATGCAGTTCATGTCCCGTTGGTATTGCATGGAGGGTCAGGTAATTCGGAAGATGATTTCAAGCAGGCAATTGCCCACGGTATGGCGATTGTTCATATAAATACAGAGATTCGTGTTGCATACAAACAAGGGTTGATGAAAGCACTACAAGAAAATCCAGATGAGGTTGCACCATATAAATTTTTACGCGGTGCAGTGCAGGCGGTGCAAGACGTGGTGGATAAAAAATTAAGAATGTTTAATAACATATAATACACATAACTATGTCACACAGAATATATATAACGAGAAAGATTCCAGATGTAGGAATTAAAATGTTGCAAGATAAAGGGTATGAGTTTGATATGTACATGGAAAATCAGGTTATACCTCGTGCCGAAATGTTGAGTGCACTCAAGGAGAAAGAATACGATGCGTTGCTGACATTACTCACTGAACATATTGACGCTGAAGTATTTGATACTGCGCCGAGTGTTAAAATAGTTTCTAATTATGCAGTTGGTTTTAATAATGTTGATGTGGTTGAAGCAAACAAACGAGGGATTGTTGTAGCAAATACACCAGGGGCATCTACATCGGCTGTGGCAGAATTTACGGTTGCACTTATTTTGGCATTGACTCACAAATTAATTGATGCCGATCAGTTTATGCGTGATGGTAAATATAAAGGATGGGACCCATATATTTTCCTTGGGACTGAATTGGCAGGTAAAACATTGGGACTTATTGGTGCCGGACGTATTGGTTCAGAAGCGGCTCGGATGTTATCTCATGGGCTTGGTATGAAAATTAAGTATTATGATACTCGTCGAAACGATGTAATTGAAAAAGAGTGCGGTGCGGTTTTTGTTTCTTCAATTGAGGAACTGTTGCCACTTGCTGATGTTGTATCAATTCACGTACCTTTGTTGCCGACAACACATCATTTGCTCAATCGGGATCATTTCAAATTGATGAAAAAAACTGCTATTTTGATTAATACATCACGCGGTCCAGTTGTAGACGAAACCGCATTGGTTACTGCTTTGCGTGAGGGGTTATGTGCTGGCGCAGCGTTGGATGTGTATGAAAATGAACCACATATAGCCGATGGATTGGATATGTTGCCAAATGTTATTTTAACCCCGCATATCGGGTCAGCGACAGATATTGCCCGTGATACCATGGCGGTTATGGCTGCACAAAATATTATTGAATTTTTTGAGGGGGAGGAGGTCAAAAATAAAGTAGTTGTATCGTAGGGTACAGAGGTTGATTTTTTCTGAATATCAGATATACTACGGCAATGATTACTTTAGATATACAAACACGAGAATCTGCGGTCAAAGTTGGTGAATTGCGCAAAAATGGCTACATGCCTGCTGTTTTTTACGGTAAAAAAACTCCATCAACACCGATTTCTATTTCTCAAAAAGATTTTATCAGAGTGTGGAAAGAAGCGGGTGAGTCTGGTGTGGTAACACTAAAAGGCAAAGAAACCGTTGATGTGCTTATTCACGATGTCACTATGGACCCACGAACAGACGCGCCAGTCCATGTTGATTTTTATGTATTTGAAAAAGGAAAGAAAATTGAAGTTTCCGTACCGATTACATTTGTCGGTGTCTCTCCTGCGGTTAAAGACTTAGGTGGGAACTTGATTAAAGTGTTGCGAGAATTGAAAGTGATGGCAGACCCTCAGCATATTCCACATGAAATTGAAGTTGATATTTCTGCATTGGCAACATTTGAAGATCAGATTTTGGCTGGGGCGATTACATTGCCAGTTGGTGTTGTGTTGGAGGAAAACGAAAATGAAGTGGTTGCTGCGGTGGAGGAACCACGTACAGAAACAGAAGAAGTATCTGCACCAGTTGACCTATCAGCAATTGAAGTAGAAAAGAAAGGTAAGAAAGAAGAGGACGGAGAGGTTGCTGAGTAGATTTTGGATTATATGGCTATATAAAACAACACAGGCGGGCACTATGCTCGCCTGCGTTTTTTTGATAGAA
>JAUPVF010000037.1 GCA_030917185.1 Patescibacteria group bacterium | reverse complement strand
GCTCCGTTCCCGCTGTTCCGTGTCCGCCCTCGCCCCCTCCGCCGTATCCATGCAAGGTTTGTTTCGCGCGGATTCCTTTGGATTGGTATGGAGACGGAGGGGCTCGGGCGGACATTGATAAATATGTCCACTTTTTGATATACTGGTTAGTAGAATTTTATATAATTTATTAACTAACCTATTTATAATTATAATATGAAAAAAATAGTTGGTATTTTAGTTATTATTTTGGTGGTAGTTGGAGGAATTTATTTTTTCAAAAATAAACCTACATCAACTAAAGGATCTGGTTTGAAGGTTGGAGTTATTCTCCCTCTCACTGGCGATCTTTCTATAACTGGTGAAAAGTTGTATCAAGGTGTTCAACTTGCACAAGCACAGTTAGAAAAGGAAGGTGTTAAATTTGTTGTGGAGGATAGCCACTCAAAGCCAACAGATGCAGTAAGTGCTGCTTCAAAACTTTTGAATGTAGATAAGGTTGATGTAATTATAGGTACATATTCACCAGACGAAACAATTGCTGTTGCCCCACTTGCCTTGAAAGAAAATAAAGATGTATTTTCTTTCTCTTTCTGTAGTGATTCATTTAAGCCTCTCACAAACGTTTTTTGTGGTTACCCAAACGCGGATAAACAACTTGATACTGTTGTACCTATGATTCAGAAAAAAGGTATTAAAACGATGGCTCTTGTAGATGCAAACAGTGATTTTGGAATAAATTCACGAGATGCTATGGTCAGAAAAGCACCGTCAGCTGGCTACACGGTTGTTTATAATGAACTTGTGCCAAATGCAAACGGTGATTATAGAACTTTTGCTACAAAAATAATTGCCAGTAAAGCAGATTCAGTTTTTGTCACGATGGATAACCCGGTTGATGCTTTGACTGTGGTAAAACAGTTGCGAGAACTTGGATTCAAAGGAACAGCAATTACTTTCGTTGATGTTGACAATAAAAACCTAGAGAAATTCGGATCTTTTGGGGAAGGAACTTTTGCCCCAGGCATTGCTCCAAGTCAATTTTCTTCGGATTATACATCAATGTATAAAGCAAAATTTAGTGGCACTCCAGATTATGTTTCTGCTTTAGGTTATGACATGACTACTTATGTAGTTAAGGCTATGGAAGAAAATCCAGGAAAAGGCTCAAAGACAGCAGTTTTTAATTACAAATATAAGAATCCAGCTATTGAAAACTTTAGTTTCTTGGAAGACAGAACGGTTGTTTACCAACTTGAATTACAGATGGCAAAAAATCAGCAATATGTAAAAGCAGAATACTAAAATTTAATAAATTTGAAACATAAAGACTCGCCTCGGGCGGGTTTTTATGTTGAGGAAAATGGCTAGTTTTGTTATATTTAAGTAATGGAAATCGTCCCACAACTCATTGTGAATAGTATTATTGCCGGTGCTATTTATTCGATGGTTGCTCTCGGTTTTAATCTCATCTACGGTACTGCAAAATTTTTTGATCTGGGATATGGCGTACTTACCGCAATTGGCGGATACGCTGTTTTTTATTTTTCAAGTACTCTTGGATTTAATATTTATATCAGCATTATTCTAGGAGTTTTGGTTGCTGGATTTGTTGGTTATCTAATTGAAAAAATAGTTTATAAAAAACTACGAGCTAGAAAAGCATCGAGTATGGTTTTTATGGTTGCTGCTCTCGGTGTTATGACTACACTTCAGGCAATAATTGCAATTCTATTTTCAAGTCAGTTTCAAGTTTTTCCTGCAACAATAAATACACAAACATTTCAAATTTTTGGTGGAGTAATTACAGGGGTTCAACTCATAGCACTTACACTTAGTATTGTAATCATGTTTGTTCTGGTTTTGACTTTACGATTTACAAAATTTGGTAAAGCAATAAAAGCAGTTTCAGATGATGCAGAAGTAGCAAAGATGGTTGGTATAAATACTGACGGAATAATAAGCAAAGTATTTTTTATAGGGTCATGTATTGCTGGACTGGCAGGAGTACTTGTCGGCTTTGATACTGGTATTGAACCAATAATGGGATTTTCACTTCTACTGAAAGGGGTAATTGCTTCTATTATTGGCGGTGTTGGGAATATTTATGGGGGTGTACTCGGATCATTTTTACTCGGTTTTATTGAAAATTTTGGAATTTGGAAAATCTCAGGAGAGTGGAAAGATGCAATTTCATTTAGTGTACTCATTGTCTTTCTGTTGTTTCGTCCAAATGGAATTTTAGGTAAAAAACAATAATATGGATTATTTAATACATATTGCGATCCTTATAGGAATTTACTCTATACTCGCACTATCACTTAATTTGATTGTCGGATATACAGGATTGCTTTCTATAACACAAGCGGCATTCTATGGTATTGGTGCGTATGCAACAGCAATACTTTTGACTTCGTTCGGGATGAATTTTTTTCTTTCTATTATTGTTGGAATGATTATTACTGGAGTAGTAAGTCTTGCTATTGGTTATGTACTTTCAAAATTTGACGGTGATTATTTTGCTCTCGGTTCGTTTGGTTTTAATATTATTGTTTACAGCATATTTTTGAATTGGCAATCTTTGACTCGCGGACCACTTGGTATTCCTGGTATTTCAAAACCATCACTATTCGGATTGGATTTCGGTGAAAATATAATTTTTCTTATTCTTGTAATCATTTTTGCATTAGCTGTGTATTTTACTTCGCGATTTATAACCAATTCATCTTTTGGGCGAGTGCTTAAGGCTATAAGAGAGGATGAAAAAGCAATTGAAGTTTTTGGGTATAATACATTATTTTTTAAACTTACTATTTTTGCCATTGGAGCGATGATTGCCTCTATTGCAGGAGCACTTTTTGCTTCGTATATTACATATGTTGATCCCACCAGCTTCGCACTGTCAGAATCCATTTTCATTTTGGCAATTATAATTCTCGGTGGACTGGCAAATAACAAAGGTGTTGTTTTAGGGGTGGTTTGTCTGGTGATTTTGCCAGAGGCATTGCGTTTTGTTGGTTTCCCAAGTGATATTGCCGCTCAAATGCGACAAGTGACTTATGGTTTGATTTTGATATTATTAATGCTTTATAGACCACAAGGTTTGTTGGGAGAATATAAATTATAACTAAAACAACATGAAAAAAATAATTTACATAATTATAGTGATAGTAGTATTAATAGGTCTTATTTTTATTATTACAAAAAATAAAACCCCAAAAGATACAAGTATAATAAAAATTGGAGTAGCTGTTGATTTAAGTGGATATGCTGCAAATTGGGGAGAGGGAGAGGTTAAGGCGGTTCAATTAGCACTCGATCAGTATAAAGATAAAATTAGTCAGCCGGTTGAATTGATTATAGAAAATACAAAAGGCAATGATGTTGGCACGGTTTCTGCAGTAAAAAAATTAATTGAAATAGATCATGTTCAGGCAATAATTGGTCCAACATGGGGCGATAGTTATCAGGGTGGAATGCCTATCGCTGAGCAAAAAGGAATAGCAATGATAAGTCCAAGTGCTGCAATTGAAACTCTAAAAAATAAGGAGAAATTTACTTATTTTTTCTCAACATGGTGGCCACAAACTTCCGAGATAAATACTCTTATAGATCATATGAATTTATCTGATATAAAACGCTTAGCTATTGTTAATGACCAAGATCCTTTTGATATAGAAATTACTGATAGTCTTAAAAAAAATATAGAAGCTAATGGAAAAATTTCAGTAGTATCCAGAGAAATGTTTCCCGTTGGAGTAAAGGATTTTCGTACTATTATTGCAAAAATTAAATCAAATAGACCAGAAGCGGTTTTTATTCAGGTGACTGATACATCAACTATGGGGCCTTTTATGAAGCAACTCAAAGAGCAGAATGTGAATATAAAAGTGTATACAACCCCTGATGCTGAAAATACAGACAACATAACTAAATTTCCAAATGCATTTGATGGTATTCTCTATGCTTTTCCATCATATGGACAAGACTCATCATATAATGCGCTTGTTGATCGTTTAAAATCTAAATATGGCGCTGGTGCTTCTCAGGGACCATCATTCGTGAATGCGTATAACGCCGCAACAATGTTATTTGAGGTTTTGAAAGGTGGTGCAAGAACTGGTACAGAAATTCGAGACGCATTAAATAGAGTCAATGTCCCAGGAGTTGGATCAAAAGATTTATCATTTAGTCCACAAGGACAACTTCAAGATGTGACATTTATAATGAAAACAATTACAAATAATCAGTTTGTTGAGATTAAATAAATGTGAATATTCTAGAAACCAAAAAAATAACGAAACATTTTGACGGAGTATATGCTGTTGATGGACTTTCTGTTAGTTTTGAAAAAGGAAAAATCACTGGACTTATCGGACCAAATGGATCAGGAAAATCAACACTCATAAATTTACTTACAGGTGTTATTCAAATTAACGCCGGCTCTGTTGTTATTTCTTCTAAAGAAGAAGTCATAAAAATTTTACCGCACGAAGTTTCTGATTATGGCATTACGCGAACATTTCAAGAAGTCAGATTGTTTGAACAAATGCTGGTTATTGATAATATTCTTGTTGTTCTAACAAAAAGAAATGTTTTTTCTTCTCTATTTGAAACACACAAAAAATTCCACTTGGAAAGAGCAGAAGAAGTTTTGAAAAAAGTTGACTTGTGGAAAAAAAGAAATGATTTAGCAAAAAATTTATCATATGGTCAGCGAAAACTACTGGAAGTTGGAAGAATGTTGGCAATGTCCAATGGCTTCGGCGATGACAGTGATATTTTCTTTTTGGACGAGCCATTTGCCGGACTTTTTCCGGAAATGAGAAAAATTGTTATTGGGGTAATCCGACACCTAAAAGAACAAGGAAAAACTGTTATTCTTGTAGAACACAACATAGATATTATTCGTGAACTTTGTGATCATATAATTGTTTTAGACAACGGAAAGTTGTTAGCTGGAGGCATTCCAAGTGATGTATTATCAAAAAGAGAAGTAATGGACGCATACTTGGGCGAATAAAAATATCAAAAATGGACAAAGAAAAATTATTACAACTGAATAATTTGCATGTCAGTTATGGAAGTCTAAAAGTTTTACACGGTATTTCTTTGTATATTGACGAGGGTGAGATTGTAGCGCTTATGGGACCAAATGGTGCAGGAAAATCTACAATACTGAAAGCTGTTTTTGGACTTATTCCAATCGAATCTGGTAAAGTGTTTTGGCATGAAAAAGAAATACTACCTGAGACTCGAGAAATGATAGGTAGAGGAATTTCATATGTACCACAAGGCAGACGAGTTTTTTCAAGTCTAACAGTTAAAGAAAATCTAGAAATTGGAGCATACACAGTGGAATCAAGGAATGAAATAAAAGAAAGGATTGCTGAAGTATTGGATTTGTTTCCTATACTCAAATCAAAAATGAAAGAATTATCTGGACACCTATCCGGCGGCCAGCAGCAAATGCTTGCCATTGCCCGAGGCATGATGACTGATCCGAAAGTTTTGCTACTCGATGAACCGTCAATCGGACTTGCACCAAAAATAGTTAAAGAAGTTTTTGAAAAGATTCGTCATATAAACGAAGCGAGAAAAACATCAATAGTGATAGTTGAGCACAATCTGAAATCAGTGAACGAAATTGCTCATAGAACATATGTTTTAGACAAAGGAAACATTGTAGCAGAAGGAATACCAAAAAATTTAATGGATTCCGGTATTTTGGAAAAAGTATTTTTGGGAAATATATAAAACGAAAGGCTCACACCGTAGTGCGAGCCGTTTTTACCTCCTTTCTTGAGGATTAAACCGATTTATTACGACTTCGGTTTGGTAGTAGTCGGTGCTTGTGGCACGGGTTTTGGGGGCTGGACTTGTTTCGGAGTGGATACTCCGACTTTTCGGAAACCACCACGCGAACCGAAGCCTGCCATGTGGTCCTCCTACTTGATGACCTTCTCGGGTGCCTTTTTATCGGCATCCTTTTTGCGATTGGTCTTGAGCGGAACCATTCTCTGCAATCCGCCCTTGGAACCGAATTGTCCCATGATACCCTCCTTTGTCTGGTTACAATTTTACCAAAACCGTTTGCCGAGTTCAAATCCTGGGGAACAGAAATTAACTGTTCCCCAATTGGACGTCCTTGCAGACGGCGATTCAGAGGTCGAGGCGAGTGATCAGAGCCTTGGGCACCCCGATCTCCTCGGGAGTGAAGTGCCAGGTGGTCTTGACGCTCTCGACATAGTTCGCGAGCCAGCCGAGTGTGTCACTGTTGGCGTCGTACTTCTTGATTGTCGCCAGGATTTCCTGGACTTCGGGCTTGATCTCCCGAAGACAGGCAGCCCGCAGAATTGCTGGGTCGAACGCCTCCGTGTCAGCCGGCCTGCCATACTCGTCCATGAGCTTGGCAATGTTGCCGAACAGAGTAAGCCGGTCATTCGTCAATCCCTTGCAGGAAAGAGTCTTGCCGTTCTTCATCCGCTCGTACGCCGCAGTCGTGGCCTTTTGAGCCGCCGTCTTCACCGCCTCGTTGAGGTTAGCGGAGAAATCGGTCAACCCGTATTCCAGCTTGTCGTATGCGGCCTTTACGGTGTTGAGCGACTGCCACTCATAGTAGAGCGTGCATGGGCCGTCGACTGTGTCGCCAAGCATCGCCGCGTTGGCGATCATGGACTTGTTGGTGGTTAGGGTCTCGAAGCGACTCCGCAACTCGTTGACCTTCTGGGTCTTAGCGTCGTCCACGATGGGCGACATCTTCTTGTTGTCGGAAACCTGCTTGGTTGAACTGCACGCCGTCAAAACGACGAGAAATGCAGTCAGAAACATGATGGTCAGCTTATTGCGCATGGCGCCTCCTCTAAATGTGTTTTGGTACTACCGGGTATATTATATACACATAAACTTTAATCTGTCAAGGGTAGTAGCTTTTTATTTTATAACAAAGAATAACTTATTCTGTTATAATCAACCTATGCAAACTCTAAAAAATCTAATAGAAAATTTAAAAAATAATGATAATGTGGACGCTCTGTGTGTAGTTGGTTCTCAAGGTATAGGTGAAGAAAAAACATATAGTGATATTGATCTAGCTGTTATCTTCAAAGAAAATACACAAAAACTATTTTCATTGTTCCAGTTTATAGATGACAAACCAGCCGATATCTTTTTCTACGATATTCAAACATTGGAAAAATTGATGAATGATCAGGAAATTCCAGCAAACACGATGGATGGTGTTTTGATAAACTGGCTAGAAAATGCAAACATAGAATTTGACAAGTCTGGCACTCTTTCAAAATTGAAAAAAGATATCCAAAAAGTGAAAGCAAAAATGAAAGTTCCAAATATAGAAATGAAAAAATTTGAATCTTGGATTAATTCTGCTTATATAACAAACAAAAGATATTTTAATTCTGATAATCTGGAATATCACGAGCTTTTAGAGATAAAACTTTTGCAGGATACTTACAATCTTCTAATGGCATATTTTGAATTCAGAAACATTCCTTGGAGGGGTGAAAAACAAGTGATGAGATATTTAAAGGTAAACGACCCAACTTTTTATAATCTGTATATGTCATGCGTAAAGGCTCAATCAGTTTCCGAAAAATTCAAAATCTATTCCGATTTGGTGAAAGTTGTATTTAATGATGGGGAATATGGATTGTGGAACAAAAACATCATAAACCCATCCATAAAAGGTACGGTAACCGAAGAAGAAAAAGATAAAGCGGTAGAATATTGGAAAAGTTTAATAAACTAAAAAGTAGTAAAATTTTATGTCTGACGAAACAACACAAAACACTCCTATGCCAGATACCTCAAATCCAACAGTTTCTGAGCAGGTCACTATGCCTTCTGGGGTCCCAGAAGCCTCTAAGAGCCCAGTTACCCCGCCCCCGGTCAAAGATGATAATTTGAGCCAAAATCCACCAGAGAGCCAGATAGTCGAACCTGTCCAGGTGGCTCTCGATCCTGCTGAAGCTTTGGTGGACAGGCAAATATGGCCAGAATCAGAGTCGGTTTCTGTTCCCGAAACTGGAACGGCTCAATCGGCAGGAAATGAGCCGTTGGAGAAACCAGTTGAGCCGATTGTTCCAGAATCAACACCGGTTTCTGTCCCACAGCCAAAAAATATAATTCGCGAACTGTTTACAAAAGCACAACAAGCAATTCAATTTCGAAAAAGAAAAAAGTTAGATCGTGTGATGACTTTGTTCGCGAAGCGAACAAACATAACTAACGACCAAGTTGTAGAGCTACTTCATGTTTCCGATGCTACTGTGACCAGATATTTAGAAATTCTGGAAAAAGAAAACAAAATCAAACAAGTTGGAAAAACTGGAAAAGGTGTGAGTTACATAAAAATATAATTTATCCACAGCACTTCATATTGTTTTAAAGAATATTTGCTAGAATATATGTAGCGGTAAAACGACAAAAGTCTCCTATCCAAGGAGACTTTTGCTTTCAGTCATTAAGAATTGTTTTTACACTACAATTTTGTTTGATCTGATGGCTAATCTTTTCTCCCAAAATAGGAAATTCTGGTGGATACCAAAACTTCTTTTTCGTGTTCACTAATCGTACTGACTTACTGAGACCTACGATGTCTAGGCACAGCCTATGCCTAGCAATTCAAGGTACCTCTTAACAACTTTCCTAACATAATTTTGCTAGTTAGCTGATAAGTCCCTCTCGCGGTAAAACGAGAGTTAACTTTATTATAACACAAAATTCAAAAGTCAACATTAATTTTGTGTGGATAATATGGGGAGTATGTACTCGTGTGCGCGAATGGGCGGGTGGGTCAAACACACAAAATGTAGCCTCGGGCATTTCCGCTATGGCGTCCGGTATCTGACGAGCGCCGCCGAAAAAGAAGTCACATAAATCGGAAGCGAAAGCGACACCGCTATCTCTTAAATGAAAAAGAGAAGAGGGGTTGTGCGAGGAGGAGACCGAAGCTGGGGAGAGGATTCCTTCCTCTCCCCAAACAGGTGTCCTGCATTCCGAAGCGAAGCGGAGGAATAAGCAGGACACCTTGGAATCTAGGCGCTCGTAGCCATTGCGGAAATGCCCGTGGCGGATGCCGAGGGTGCACCCACGGACGTCAAACAAAAGCGGTGCCCGAGACAACAAAGCCTAACGGCTCATCTCCTGCCATTTGAGCCGTTAGGCTCCACGGAGAAACAATTCATGCTAAAATGTCAGTAGCACAGCACAGCGTCACATCACCACTAGGAATTCTGCCAGTTTCCTCCTTAGAGGAAACCCGCCCGAGCCCCTCCGTCTCCATACCAATCCAAAGGAATCCGCGCGAAACAAACCTTGCATGGATACGGCGGAGGGGGCGAGGGCGGACACGGAACAGCGGGAACGGAGCCGAGCACCGGTACTCCGGTGCTTGGGCGGAGTGGACGCTGTGCCGTGGCGGAATTCCGTCGTTACATTTTAAAATTTTGTCGGAAATAGTTTCTAACTTGGTCGTATAGAGTAGC
>JAUPVF010000036.1 GCA_030917185.1 Patescibacteria group bacterium | reverse complement strand
CCTCACCTTGAGAAATAATATGATGGCCAGAAGCCCCAATATGGGCGGACACCAACAACTCCACAACATCTTTCAGTCTGACTTGGGCGCCATTGATTAAATACTCGTTGATACCGTCACGATGTACGATACGTTCAATGGAAACCGTTTCGTAATCAATCGGTAAAAATTTTGTAGAATTATCAAACACAACTTTAACCTGCGCCCTATTTGCTCGAGGAATATCTCCTGCGCCATTAAAGATAAGGTCCTCGCCCTTTTTGCCTCGCAATGATTTGATGGACTGTTCTCCCAGCACAAACCGAAATGCCTCGGCAATGTTTGATTTACCGGAACCGTTTGGGCCAACAATAGCAGAAACAGGAGATGAAAAAGTTAGTTCGCTTTTTTTAGCAAACGACTTGAATCCGGTAAGTTCAATGGATTTGAGATACATATAGAATCAGTATAACAAAAACTCGCACATGTATGCGAGTTTTTAATTCCATCCTCGGACTTCAAGTGCTGCTCGTGCAGCCGCTTGTTCTGCGTCCTGTTTTGAACCACCCTCACCTGTCGCAACCATGTCTCTACCAATATACACACCAACATGAAATTTTTTCTCATGGTCAGGACCAACTTCTTTCAGGGTTTTATATGATGGAGTGACACCATCAAATTCTTGTGCTTTTTCTTGGAATAAACTTTTTGCATCAATGAAACTTTTTGCAGAAATAATATCATCAATAAGCGGAGTAAAGTTTCGTTCAATAAATGCTCGGGCAGTATCATATCCTTGATCCAAATAAATCGCACCAATGACCGCCTCCAAAGTATTGGCCAAAATATACTGTCGAGCACGTCCGACATCTTTGCTTTCTCCTTTAGACAACAGCAAATAGTCATTCATGAAAAGTTTCGTTGCAATATCTGAACATGTTTGGGCGTTAACCAATGATGACCGGTACGCAGTCAATTCTCCCTCAGTTTTATCTGGATAACGTGCATACAAAAAATCTGTAATAACCAACTCCAATACTGCATCTCCAAGAAACTCTAGTCGTTCATTGTGTGACAATCCAGACGCTTTATTTTCATTAATATATGAACGGTGAACAAACGCCTGCGTCAAAAGACCCACATTGTTGAATGTAAGTCCTGCTTTTTTTTGAAATTCTGTAAAATCTATATTCATAAAATAAGAGGTCTCAAAAAGATATGATTTCAACGAAACCTTTATGATAAAAAACACTGAAATGTGCTACTTTTTAAGTAATACATTAATTGCCTTGGTTATGAGCGGAAGAATATCATTATAAAAATTCAAGTCAAGTATATCGCCCATCTTAAACCACTTAGCATCATCCAAACCGCCAGACTCTTTCAACTTGATTTCAACAAAAGGCGCCTCAACCAAATAATACGTAACGTTCTTTTTTATCTTTCCTTTTTCAGGATGATACGTAACGTACTCATTTGTACCAAGTTTTTCTTTCACCTCTACAGGTAATTTAATTTCGTCACTAATCACTTTAGCAACTTCTTTTTCTGGGTCTTTACCTTCAATGTGTCCTTTGGATAGAGTCCAACGTCCAAACACGTCGTGGACTAACGCAAGGTATACATCCTCGCCTTCTTTGGCATACACAACCGCACCGGCCAAATATTCTACTGGGATGTTTGCAGGGGTGATGTTTTTATCTTTTCTGTCTTTGGATGTTTCGTCTTTACCGGGTTCACCCAACTCCTTATACACCGCACCCAATACACCGTTAACAAATTTACTTGATGTTTCTCCCCCAAATGTTTTGGACAATTCAATCGCTTCGTTAATCGCTACTTTTGGAGGAACTTGACCACGATCGGCAAACAATAGTTCATACAGACCAATACGAAGGATATTTCGGTCAATCACACTGATTTTATCAATTGGCCAATCGGGTGCTGCTTTTTCTATAACCAAATCAAGGTCTTTTTGTTTTTCAATAACACCTTTTAATAGAGTTTCCATAAATGAAAAATCGCCCATACCGGGAGCGAATTCTTCCGCATTGCGAGCAAATATTTCCATGACTGGAGACGCATGTGTGCCATTGAAATCCCACTCAAAGAGTGATTGCAATACTATAGAACGTGAAAGGTGCCGATTTGCCATGTGTTTAATACAAGTATACAAGTGTATACGGACGAAGTCAAAACAAAACCAAGTGGGAAAGTCTTATCGACCCCCTTTTTTTGATTCTGCTCTTTTCGTTCGCTTTGCAATTTTTGCCTGCATATCTATAACAGTTCTGCCTTTATACTGACCTGTTACAAGAGACGCTCGGTGTCGCAAATGTGGAACTTGTGTATTTTTGTCCAAAGTGACAGCAGGATTATCCAATCTGTGATGGGATCGGACATTACCTCTCTGTGACCGTGTGTGTCGCATTCGTACTACCATAATGCACAGTAGTGTAGCATACACACAGGAAAAATCAACTAGCCAATTTCTTACAAAAACTCTTCCGGTGAATTTCCGATAAACCATGTATCACAAGCGCGTTTCGGTGCTTTTGTGTCCCATATCCTTTGTGAATATGAAAAGCATATTCTGGAAATTTTTTATGTGCTTTCACCATCAAACTATCTCGTGAGACTTTAGCCAAAATACTCGCCCACGCGATAATCTGTTCTTTTTCATCACCTTTTATAATTGTTTTCTGTTTTCTAAACTCTACTGGTGCCCTTAACCCCCCATCTAACAAAATTTGAAATTGCTCTTTGTTAAAAGAAAGATCTCTGGAAACTTGAGAAAATTTTTTAATGCACTTGTTGAGACCTTTTTGTATTGCATGTCTAATCGCCCAACTTATACCTTTTTCATCAATTATTTTATTAGAAATATGTACAACTACTATGTCAAAGACCGTCTTTGACATTACACGTTTCTGAAGAGATTTCAGATATTGAGCATATTTTTGACGAGACTCTGGAGTTAGTTTTTTACTATCTTTGCCACGTGGTGGTAGGTGTTTATCTTTTTTTAATTTTGTATATAGCCTTGATTCACACACCACAACACCCACTGTCACTGGTCCTGCAAGGGGCCCTCTCCCCACTTCATCTATTCCGACGATATATTTCATGAGATGATTTTAGCATAAAAAAAGAACCACTGACCTCCAATCAGTGGTTCTTGTTGCTCTCAATAAGAATACAGGCAAGTGGACCAAATCGCCTCAATTTTCCACAGTAACCCGAACCTGCAGTATTGGTGATGACTCCAACGATTTGAGCAAGGTTATTATTGACCTTAACAAAAATGAAATTTTTGATATGTCGACGCTTGTCTTTTGATGTGTCTGGTAATCGAAAGATCTGACCGACTGGAACATCCCTAAAGCAAGTTCTATGTAGCATCGTACCTCCTAAAACAAGGTAACATTATTTACACATATGTCAATTTAATACAACTGATACCGTATTTTTTTAACATGCTATAATAGCACCAATATGACATCTCGATTTACTCATCTCCATACCCACTCACATTATTCTTTACTAACTGCCCTGCCAAAAATCGATGAGTTAGTCAAAACAGCAAAACAAATGGGCATGACATCGCTTGCCCTCACCGACAACTGTAACCTGTACGGAGCAATTGAGTTTTATAAAGAATGTCAAAAGCAAGAAATTAAACCGATCATTGGTATTGATGCGTATGTTGCATATCGATCACGACATGATAAACAGACAGGAGTTGATAAAGAAAGATACCGGTTGGTACTGCTTGCCGAAAATGAAATTGGTTATAAAAACATAATCAAACTTGTAACATACGCACATGTAGAGGGGTTTTATTACAAACCTCGCGTGGATAAAGAGTTGCTGGAAAAATATCACGAAGGACTTATTGCAATCGCACCATCATTCAGCAATGATATTTTACAGTCTCTTCTCATGTCTGATACAGTCAAAGCCCACGAACGACTGGACTGGTACAAACAAACTTTCGGCGTTGATAATTTTTTTATAGAAATCACACATCACCCGGAAATAAAAGGTCATGAAGAAAAAATGAAAAAACTGGTTGCCTTTGCCCGCGAAACTAATACCCCAATTATGGCAAGCCACGACGTCTACTACATATTACCCGAGGACCGGTTAGCCCGCGAAACTTTAATGGCTGTACAAAGTAACAGCGACATTTCTGAAAAATTAGAATCCAAAGAGGAAGATTTTTCATTTATATCACCCGAACAGGCAGAAGAATATTTCAAAGATATACCGGACGCACTGGACAATACACAAAAAATTGCGGACCGATGTAACCTTGAATTAAAACTTGGTGTCTGGATGTTCCCTCACTATGTTGTAGACAGTGGACTATCGGCAGATGATGAATTGAAACGAATTACATATGAAGGTATCACCCGTCGTAATGTACCAGATACACCAGCACTCCGTGAACGAGTTGATTACGAACTAAAAGTTATCCGTGATAAAGGATACTCACCATATTTTTTGGTGGTGTCTGATTTACTTAAATTCGCACGCGACCATGGTATTTTGTCTAACATTCGAGGCTCTGTGTCTGGATCTATGGTGACATACCTGTCTGGTATTACCAACATTGACCCTTTGGAATATGAAATCCCGTTTGAACGATTTCTCAACCCTGACCGACCAAGTGCTCCTGATATTGATATGGATTTTGCCGATGACAGACGAGATGAAATGATTGAGTATGCAAAACAAAAATATGGTGAAGATAAAGTCGCCCAAATCGGAACATTCGGAACTATGGCAGCACGTGGATCTGTTCGCGATGTGACACGTGCCATGGGACTACCATATGGACTCGGAGACACAATCGCCAAACTTATTCCTATGGGTGCCCAGGGATTTCCCATGACTATTGATCGCGCACTAGATGAGGTCGCAGAACTAAAAGAGATGTATGACAAAGAAGCAGATGTGAAGAAAATTATTGACATGGCAAAAAAAATTGAAGGGTGTGCACGGCATATGGGTGTACATGCTGCTGGTGTGGTGATCTCTCCTATACCACTGACTGATGTAGTACCTCTCCAATACGATCCAAAGGGTGAAGGAAAAATCATTACCCAGTACGACATGTATAGTGTCGATGAAAACAATGCGGGACTTCTCAAATTTGACTTTCTTGGTCTTAAAAACCTATCTATCATTGCTGACTCAATCCAACTTATCCAGCACACAACCGGCATAACCATAAACCATGACACAATACCGATTGATGATAAGAAAACATTCCAGATGCTTGCCCGTGGTGCAACCACTGACCTATTCCAGTTGAACGGTGAAGGTATGACCAAATTTCTAGTTGAACTGAAACCATCATCAATTCACGATATTAACGCCATGGTGGCACTCTACCGACCAGGACCAATTCAATTTATTCCCGACTACATTAAACGAAAACATAACCCGCGACTGATAACATATCTTGATCCTGCACTTGAACCAATTTTGAAAAAAACAAATGGTATTTTGGTTTACCAAGACGACTTGCTCATGATGGCACACAAACTGGCTGGGTATAGTTGGGGCGAAGTGGACAAATTCCGTAAAGCCGTTGGTAAAAAAATCCCCGAGGAAATGGCAAAACAAAAAGAAAAATTTATCCAAGGATGTGTCACCCACTCTGGCTGGCCATTGAAAAAAGCCCAGGAAGTGTGGGGGTGGATCGAACCGTTTGCATCATACGGGTTTAACAAAGCACACTCAGTATCATATGGACGTGTGGCATACCAAACAGCATATCTCAAAGCAAATTTCCCTGCTGAATACATGGCAAGTGTGTTAACACATGAAGCGGGAGATGTAGAAAAAGTTGCCGAATCAATATCAGAATGTAAACGAATTGGCATCACCATTTTGCCACCAGATATTAACGAGTCATTCAAAGACTTCACCGTCATCAAAGCCGGAGAAAAAGATAAATCTGACTCAATCCGTTTTGGATTAAAAACAATCAAAAATTTTGGGGAAGGTATTGCCGATTCAATTATTGCTGAACGTAAAAAAAATGGACCATTCAAAACTTTAGCAGATTTTCTCTCTCGGATCACAGATAAAAATCTCAACAAAAAATCACTTGAGTCCCTTATTAAAGCCGGCGCAATGGATACATATGGTGACCGACATACCTTATTACACAACCTTGATAGATTACTGACATTCAACAAAGAGGAACGGGCTAAAGAATCAAGCCAAGATTCTCTCTTTTCATTATTCTCTGGAAACACACAGATATCTGAATTACATTTAGAAAAAGTTCCTGATGGTAGCAACCCTACTGATAATTTACTGTGGGAAAAAGAATTACTTGGGTTGTACATTTCTGGACACCCACTAGACAGTTTCAAACATAAACTAGAAAGCCGTGATGTCACCGTCAAAAAAATAAAAGAACGATCAAAAGATAAAGCCGTCGTTGTTGTTGGTGGGATTATTGAAGAAATAAAAGATATTATGACAAAAAAAGGCGACAAAATGATTTTCATGCGCCTTGCCGACCTCACTGACTCAATTGAATGTGTCGTCTTTCCAAAAGTGTTTGAGGAGTTCCAGGATATTTTGATGCCCGAAAGTTGCATTGTAGTAAAAGGTACATTTTCAACACGAAACGAAGGAAAGGGTATCGTAGTGGATAAGGTGAAAGTGTTGGAGTAGGTTTATTTATGAGGGTTAAATATATAAAAGTGTAGACTTGTTTTTATAAGGCAATAATTATATAATACCTGCTATAGAAATTGTTATGGCTACCAACCATAATCTTGAACTTCAAGACCGAAAGGCTAATCTAGAATAACAAGAGAACAAAGTTGGGTGGAACCGCGAACTTGACTCGCCCCAACAAAAAATGATTTTTTCATTTTTTGTTGGGGCGATTTAAATTACCACATAATTTTAATACTATGGAAATTAATGAAATTGAAAAAATAAGACACTCACTCGCCCACTTATTAGCCGCGGCGATTATACAACTCTACCCAGATGCATTACCTACACTTGGGCCCGCAATAGACACAGGTTTTTATTATGACTTTGATTTCAAAACTCCTATCTCTGACAAAGATTTTGAAAAAATAGAAAATAAAATGCGGGAAATTGCAAAACACTGGAAAGGTTTTGAGAGGAAAGAAATTTCTCTTGCAGAAGCGCGAACACTTTTTGCTAACAACCCCTACAAACTTGAATTAATTGAAGAGATCAGCAACAAAGGTGAGCCAATAACTACATACACATCTGGAACTGGTGATGCGGAATTTACCGACCTCTGTCGTGGTGGACATGCAGACGATATGAGTAAGATTCCTGCAGGTTCATGGAAACTAGAGCGGGTTGCAGGTGCATATTGGCGTGGAGATGAAAAAAACAAAATGCTTACACGGGTGTATGGGCTAGCATTTGAATCAAAAGAGGCACTCGTCGCATACGAAACCCAACAAGAAGAAGCTCGGAAACGCGACCACAGAAAACTGGGTAAGGAAATGAAGTTGTTTACATTTTCAGATCTCATAGGTCCAGGACTTCCATTAATGCAACCTAACGGCATGATTATCCGCAAAGCAGTTGAGGATTTTCTCTGGGAACTACACAAAGATAAAGGTTATAGCCGAGTCTGGACTCCACATATTGCTAAAAAAAATCTGTACGAAACATCAGGACACGCAGCCAAGTTTGGTGAGGAACTTTTCCGTGTTAAAGGTGGTGATGAAGAGTTTTTCATGAAGCCAATGAATTGTCCACACCATATGCAGATCTTTGCCGACAATCAATTCTCATACAAAGACATGCCCGTGAGATATTTTGAACCTGCAACAATCTACCGATACGAAAAAGCAGGGCAACTATCAGGACTTACTCGCGTACGAGCAGTAACCCAAGATGATGGACACTTATTTTGCAGAATATCCCAAATCAACCAAGAGGTAAACACTATTGTCCCTATTGTTCGACAATTTTTCACTACCATGCATATGATGGAAGGATACTGGGTACGTTTATCCGTACGTGGAAAAGATAAGAGTCTGTATATTGGAGAAGATGATGTGTGGAATCAAGCAGAAGAAATCCTAGAAAATGCCGCAAAAGAAAACAAACTTAATTATAAACGTGGTGAAGGCGAAGCGGCATTCTACGGACCAAAACTAGACTTCATGTTCAAGGACGCTATCGGTCGTGAATGGCAACTTGCCACAATTCAATGTGATTTCAATCTGCCAGAACGATTTGACCTTTCATTTGTAAATGAAAAAGGAGAAAAAGAACGACCGGTAGTTATTCATCGAGCAATATCAGGATCACTTGAGCGATTTATGGGTGTGATGATAGAACATTTTGCTGGAAACTTCCCAACATGGCTTGCACCAGTCCAAGTTAAAGTCATTCCTGTTAGAACAAACCATAATGACTATGCACGGAAAGTGTACGAAACCCTCAAAATGAATGACATCCGAGCAGACTTTGATAGTGACGATGAAAATCTCGGTAAAAAAGTTCGTAGTGCAAAAAACGATAAAATCCCGTACTGGATTGTTATTGGAGATAAGGAAGTTGAGGCACAAGTTGTTACACTAGAATCTCGTGATGGAGGTCAACTCGGGCAGATGACGGTAGACGATCTCGTCGCAAAACTCACTCAAGAAATTAAAGAAAGAAAATAATTTTATAAAAATTTCAGCGCCTTCATGTGAAGGCGCTGTTGTTTTATAGCCCATATATAGAGAGATCAATCCTCCCTGTGACAATAATAAGGAGTCCGTACAAAAACAGAACAAGTAGAACTCCTGTCCCCAACCATTCCTCAAAAGCAGGTTGGAATTTCTCACTGACAGTACCCCTTCCTACCAACAACACCCCCACCCAAGCAATAAATAGGCAAATGAGGTGATATACCACAAAATTACTGTGATAGGACACGGCGCAATTGAATACAAACCACAGGAGATAACCTCCTGTGGCAACTAGAAAAAATTCCTTTTTCATAGCGAACCTCCGAGCGACATACTACGTCAAAAAGACCATCCTGTAAAGGTAAATACCGACTAACTATATATCGATGTTAGCACGAGTTGCGTTGGATTGAATAAATGACTTGCGACTTGGAACATCGGTGCCCATAAGCACATCAAACACCTTATCAGCAGCAACTGTATCCCCGACTTTAACCTGTAACAAAATACGTCGTGCGGGATCCATAGTTGTTTCCCACAATTCCTCAGCATTCATTTCTCCCAAACCTTTGTAGCGCTGAATAGATATTTTTGCTGTTTTTGGTGCGTCCTTTTTGCCTTTTTTGTTTTCGGTTTCCTCGGCTTCTTCCTCAACTTCTTCTGTCTCCTCACCACTTTCCACCTCAACAATTTCTTGTTCATTTACTTCGGTGCCAACAATTTTATGTTTTTCATCATCTGAATATGCATAGAAAACTTCTTTGCCTTTTTTGATTTTGTACAATGGTGGTTGTGCAATATATACAAACCCTCCATCAATAAGTGGTCGGAAAAATCGATATAATAATGTCAAAATAAGTGTGCGAATGTGCGCACCGTCAACATCGGCATCTGTTGCGATAATAATTTTGTGGTATCGTAATTTTTCTATATTGAATGTGTCGCCAATAGCCGTACCCAAGGCAAGCACCAAATTTTTAATTTGTTCTGACTCCAACATACGATCAAGTCGAGCACGTTCAATATTCAAGATCTTTCCTCGGAGTGGCAATATGGCCTGTGTTTTTCGGTCACGACCAGTTTTGGCAGTACCACCTGCGGAATCCCCCTCTACAATAAACAACTCTGACTCTGCAGATGAGTTTGACTGACAATCAGCCAGTTTGCCCGGCAGTGTCATACCGTCTAATGCTCCTTTACGCAAAACAGAATCTTTAGCGGCTTTAGCGGCTTTACGTGCCTTTAATGCCAAAACAACTTTACCAATAATAGCCCGTGCATCCTCTGGGTTTTCCTCTAGGAAATAATTAAATGCTTCTGAAAATACTGTGTTAACAGACGCCTGTGCCTCAACTGTACCGAGTTTTGCCTTAGTCTGACCTTCAAACTGAATCTCTCGTAACTTTACAGAAACAACGGCTGTTAAACCTTCAAGTACATCGTCCCCGGTAAAGTTGTCCTCGCTCTCTTTGATTAAATTATTTTTTCGTCCATATGCGTTTAGTGTACGTGTTAACGCAGTTTTGAAACCAGTCACATGTGTACCTCCCTCTGGGTTATAGATATTGTTAGCAAATGGCAAAATACGAGCAGAAATATCATCAACATATTGGAGAGACACTTCAACTGATTCCCACTCGTTTGTTTTTTTCTCTATATAGAAAACATTTTTGTGTATCGGCTTGAAATCGTGGTTATAAAACCTAACCAGCGATAACAGTCCCCCTTCAAAATAAAATGACATGCTAGGAATCTCCAAGCCAAGTTCCGCGATATTAAACACATCTTCGTCTTTGATTTTTCCAACATACTCCCGAGCATCGTTTACAGTAATTCGTAACCCCTTTACCAAATACGCTTGCTGACGCAAATGATCAACAACACGATCAAAATTGAAATCGGTTTCTTGGAAAATAATTGGGTCTGGCTGAAACTCTACGATCGTACCAGTTTGTTTTGTTGAACCGATTTTTTTGACTGGAGCTTTTTTCTTGCCTTGTGAGTACTCCTGCATGTATATACCACCGTCTTTATGTACAGTGACTTTACAATATACGGAAAGAGCGTTAACCACTGATGCACCCACACCATGCAAACCTCCTGAGACTTTGTATCCACCACCCTCACCACCAAACTTTCCACCGGCATGCAATGTAGTCATGATTGTCTCCAATGCAGATACTTTTGTTTGTTTGTGAACATCAACTGGAATACCACGTCCATTGTCGGTTACTCGGATACGGTTGCCCGGCATGAGAGAAACTTCAATATGGTTAGCAAAACCACCCATGGCTTCATCACGAGAGTTATCAAAAATTTCCCAAATCAAATGATGGAGACCATCGGGACCAGTTGTACCAATGTACATTCCGGGACGCTTTCGTACGGGCTCTAGACCCTCAAGGATCTGAATCGCATCTGCACCATAACTGTCTTTTTTAGTGTCTTTTTTGGTAGCCATGAGTATAAATAAATATGAATTTTAGGTCTCCATTATACCAAAAACGAAGGTAAAATGAAAGGGTTTTGATTGATTTTTTATCCTGTTACCAGTACACTAAATAAATGAAAACAACCAATACACCCCCATATAATTCCCCTGATCTCACACATAATACATACACCATAGACCGGACTGAACAAAAAGCTATGGAGCATGGGATTGATAGTCGTACAGACGCCGAGGCCAGCCGTATCAAACGGTATTTAGCCATGCCAGATTTGTCACGCCATGACGGTAGTCCCCTTCATGAAATTATCAACCGAGTTAAACAACTTCCAACATTTGAAAAATTTGATGATATTTATATTCCAGAAATTGTCCCTGCTCGGGAAAGTTTTGACCTTTTTAACTTTCCCCCAGAACATCCTGCCCGCAGTACATCAGACACATACTATGTAGATGAGAAAAATATTCTCCGCACACATACAACAGTAATGTGGTATTACTATTTCAACCTGCCAGAAATCAAACAGAAAATTGCTGAATCAAAAACTCTTGGTGTTGTTTCCTATGGCAAAGTATATCGCAAAGATGAAATTGACCGACGGCACATGAACATCTTTCATCAAATTGATGGGTTGTTTCTCTGTCCAAAAACAGAACACACGATTACTCAAGATGACTTGAAAAATGTGCTCGTTGAAGTTGCCCAAGGTGTGTTCGGTGAAAAAATTGCATACAGGTTTAACCCAGACACTTTTCCATATACGTATGAAAGTTTGGAAATGGAAGTAGACAAAAATAGTCTCAATCCAGACAAAAAAGATGAGGAGTGGGTTGAAGTGTTAGGTGCTGGTATTGTTCAACCAGGAGTTTTAGAAAAATTAGGAGTTGACTCTACCATCTACAATGGTTGGGCATTCGGTTTCGGCTTGGAACGACTGGCAATTATCAGCATGGAATTGCCAGATATTCGTTTGCTCTGGTCATCAGATGAACGAGTACAAAAACAACTCCAACTCGGACGACAATTCGTTGATGTATCTAAGTATCCACCAATCATTCGTGATATTTCATTCATCGTAAAAAATGATTTTACCCCCAACAACTATTTTGACCTTGTACGTGATATTGTTGGCGACCTTGCCGAAGAAGTCCAACTGTTAGACACATACGAAAATGAACAAAAATTCGGAAAAGATAACGTTAGTTATGCCTACCGTATCACCTACCGCTCACTTGATCGCACATTAACTGCCGAAGAAATCAACACACTACACAAAAAACTGGAAGATATCACCGTGTCAACATATAACGCAACTATTAGATAAAACCTCTCTAGGGTTGAAAAAACAGCAAAAAAGGAGTATTATCGGCTGATAACACCTTGTATTTGCTATGCCTGACATTTCAAACACTATTATCTACATATTTATCTTTATTTCCCTCTATTTTGAGGTTTTTGTGCTTATAACCTATTTTGAGACACGCCTCACCATAAAAGAAGAAAATGTGGTTATTAAAAAGGGTCTGAAAAAATACCCCTCAGTCACTATCATGGTACCCTGCTGGAACGAAGCTGGAACACTATCAAAAACTATCCATTCTCTCCTCAATTTGAACTATCCAAAAGACAAATTGAAAATCATGATTATTGATGATGGTTCAACCGACAATACCTGGAAAGTTGCAGAAAAATTTAAGAACAAACCACAGGTAGAAATGTACCACAAGGAAAATGGTGGTAAATACACCGCACTGAATTTTGGACTAACAAAAATAACAACTGATCTCGTCGGATGTCTTGATGCCGATTCGTATGTAGACAAAGATGCGCTCCAAAATATCGTTACATATTTTCAAGATAAAGAAACAATGGCGGTGACCCCATCGGTGAAAGTATGGCAACCGAAAACCATTATTCAACTTATTCAAAAGGTAGAATATGGTTGGGGTATTTTCCTTCGAAAAATGCTGTCATACATGGGAGCACTCTATGTAACACCTGGACCATTCTCTATTTTCCGCCGAGAGATATTTGATGTTGTGGGCGGGTACAGACATGCACATCAAACAGAGGACATGGAACTGGCAATGCGTCTCCAAACAAACCATATCAAAATCGCCAATGCTCATAACGCATATGTGTACACTGTTGCCCCTGCCACACTACGCAAACTCTACAAACAACGACTTCGATGGACATACGGATTTCTTAAAAATGTTATTGATTACCGATTTGTATTTTTCAAACGAGAATATGGAAACCTCGGTATATTCGTTCTTCCTGTTGCTAGTCTCTCTATTTTTTCTGCGCTCTACCTTATTGCCGTAACGATGTTTAGTTTTGGACAAAGTGTATTCAAAGAAATCATTAAGATTCAAACTGTCGGATTTAGTTACACGTGGCCAGCGTTTAATTTTAATTGGTTTACGATAAACACTGAATTCCTCGCACTTATCAGTACAATTGCCCTTCTCGGCACTATCTACATGATGCTCCTGTCACGTAAAATGTCAGAAGGTAACGTACGTCCAGGACTGGATATGCTCTATTTTCTCACCCTATATACATTTATCGCCCCTCTCTGGATGGCAAAGGCAGTCTACAATACCTTATTCAAAGTAAAAACATCTTGGAGGTAACATAACCACAACACTATGCAACACAACACCATTGATTGGAAAAAATATATTTTTACATTCCTCATTACGGCAATTATTTTTGGTACTGCAATCTATTTGAGTAGTTATTTTAGTAATAAAAAAGTTGCAGAAATACGTGGTATCCAAGACAAAATCGCAGTAGATATTCTTTCATCAGAAACACAATTCTCTCTCCTTGCAGAATCATCATGTAAGGATATTGATAACACATCTCTTTCAAAAGAACTTTCGTCACTTGAAGGTAAGTTATCCATCGCTGAAAAAGATCGTGGTACTGACAACTCAGAGGTACAATATCTAAAACAATACTACGCCCTCCTTGAAATCAAAGACTATCTGCTTATGAAAAAAGTTGCCCAGAAATGTAACGCAGAACCTCTCTATATTCTCTATTTCTATTCAACTCCAGACAAATGCCCAGACTGTGAAAAAGAGGGGTATGTACTAACCAAACTCCGTGAGACATATCCAAAACTCCGTATATACTCGTTTGACTACGATACAAACCTATCTGCCCTCCAAACACTAATAGAGGTCCATAAAATCAAATCTACCCTTCCTGCCCTCCTTATCAACGAAACCCCTCAGTATGAATTCAAATCTATTGAGGATATTGAGAAACTCTACCCTCAATTGGTAAAATCCCTTGCAACAACTACGGTAAACGCAAGATAAAATGAACAATAAAGCCCGAGTGAGAAATCGGGCTTTTGTTTTGTGTAAAAAAAGAAAACCCGTCCACTGAAGCAGACAGATTTTCTGTCGCCCCGGGGGACGGGTTGTGTTCACTTGGTCGGAGGAGTTGCATTGGGGCCATGGATAAGTTCCCATGCAACTTCTAGAGATACTGGAGTGGTGAATGCTTGCACCCAATTACCGGTATTCTGCGGAACGAAAAGTTCAGCCTTTTCGATTCGACATCCATTGAGTAATTTCGCCAACTCATCAT
Source organism: Patescibacteria group bacterium (assembly GCA_030917185.1). GTDB lineage: Bacteria > Patescibacteriota > Minisyncoccia > Phycocordibacterales > DATDWN01 > JAUPVF01. The sequence continues at coordinate 4,726 of JAUPVF010000036.1, read as the reverse complement.
TATTTCCAGTTCTCCAGTCATCAGGAGACCAGAGCACATTGCTCCAGTCCGAACCAATGGGCTTCAAACTCTTATTACTGAAGAACATAGTAAATTTCGGAGCAGGCCGGTTTAGTGCGTGAGGGACAGGCATCGCCATCAACCCGCGGAGAGATTCATACCTCTCGTGTTCTTTCCACCAAAGTTGATAATCCTCCTCGGTGGCAACAGCGGTCACGCTGTTATGTGTCCAGACTCGGACAATGGGTCGCTGTGGAAGCCTCTCCACTAACTTGCGAAAATACTTCGCAAGAAAAAGCAAAGCAAACCCGAAAGCCAGAAAAAAAATGAAAAGAATCCAGTGACCCCCCCACATCCTGTCTGGCAACGGAATCTTACATGCCATAATAAAGAAACCCCCGGCACAAAACAGACACAAAATTCCCAAAAACAAACACATAAAATATTTTGACACAATACCCATGACAAATACTCCTTTTCCTGCCTCCCATTTCCCCTTGGGGTATTGGTGAGGACTTACGGCTGATTGGAAATTCTACAAAAAATACTACAATAATATCCGTAATTATGCAAGTATTATTTGAATTATTTATTGAACTGATCATATTGCTGAATATTTTTTATAAAATAGAAAAGCCTCACACGGATGGGGCTGTGAAGCTTTTCCGTATGAAGCTTACGATTGCTGGGGCCGATACATTCGAGTTATCGACCCTATCCAGAGCGGAGGAAATCACCTTTTTGTTAGGTGCAACCCGACCACTCTCTCTGGGCGGCGATTAGGGGTTAGTTACGGACTACCATCGTGTAAGTAGTCATACTCAATATGATATTCCTTATGATAATTTTGTCAATTTTTTGTATATGTTGTATTTGCACCTCACATATTTTTAATATATTTATCCATTCTCCATTTCCTCCCATTACCTCTGTTTAAATTTTTGTAAAATTGAGTCAGTGAATGACAGTTAGGACACAGTAGAGTTAAATTTTCTTCAGTATTGTTTTCTGAGTTGCCGTCAATGTGTTCTATTTCAACCATAACAAGACCTGTAATAGGGTTCTTTTCATTCCAACCACACCGTGCACATTTGTTGTTATATTTATTTATAATATATCTTTTTAGATGGGCTGATATAGATCTTGTTGTAAGACCTTTTAGACCGTTAACCATTCCTTTTTTCCATAAATCTATATATTGAAAATACTGATAATCAAACTGACATCTAAAAGAGCAATATTTTATCTTGTGTCTATCTACCAAAAAAGCATTGCAATTCAAACAAAATCTGTTTTCTTTTTTATGGGATACAATGCGTCCAGTATTATGTACGATAGCCGAACAAGTTGCTGAGCAGTATTTCTTTGGATCAGATGGTATTGTTTTGAAAGTATTGCCACATTCTTTTCTAGCACACGTGCGAACATCAATTTTTCGCAAACAATCATGTTCACCTCTTTGCCAACTAAGTTTTGAAAGACTACTTTGTCCGGACTTGTAAGATTTATTAGTATAAAAATCACTTTTCATACTAATAATTATAGGTGAACTAACGTTCACTCACAATAAATAGCCTGTGGATAAATAATATGACACTTTACTTGACAAAACTCAATATATGTATTGAGCCATCTCCCAGATTCGAACTGGGGACATCCACTTTACAAAAGTGGCGCTCTGCCAACTGAGCTAAGATGGCGTATTCAACTGTTAACGAAAATTCCCTTTCAGGAACTTCCTTAATCTAGCATTTTATAAAACTTTTTTCAACTAACTATATTTTGTTATCTGACACCCCACCCTTCTCATCAGTGATGTTCTGAAGGAAATGAGAAACGGAACCGTTGTTACGTAAAATACGTCGCCCACGGAACTGATCTCCCGCCAAATAGTATTTTTTAGCAACCCAGTCTTTTAACTTAACCAACACTTCGTACAAATAAGCCGGCAGAAAATCAAACACAAATAAGTGAGCGATTTTTTGATATCTATTATATTTGAAAATTAATATCTCAATGGCTCGATGAATTTTCGCGTCACCTTTAGCAGACATGGTTTCAAGAAAATGAATACGTCTCACCTTGATTGCGAAAATTTTTGATGCAACCATAGTACATAATACTATGAGAGAAACCCAAAACAATATAAATATCATATAGTTATAAATTATTGGGAAACAGAAAAGCGAGAGAATCGTGATAATTCAGTTTTTTCACCAAATTTTTGTACAGCAGACGTAATGAGATCTTTGATTTTGAGATCAGGATTTTTAATAAATGATTGTTCCAAAAGTACACGCTCACTCCAATACGAAGCGAGTTTACCCTCTAATATTTTAGCATGCATTTCTACTGGTTTGCCCTCTAGTTCCTTTGCAAACATTTCTTTGGCCAAATCCATTGAATGTTCATCAACATCTTCTATTTTAAGAAATTGTGGGTTTGTAGCACATGCATGCATTGCAATGTCCCGAGCAAGCGCCTTAAATTCATCGTTATTAGCCACAAAATCTGTTTCGCACAATAACTCAACCATGCAACCAGCACGATGTGTTGAGTGTACGTATGACTCTACAACGCCAGAACCAAGTTTTCTATCATTTTTCTTTGTCGCAATATCAGCACTTTTTTTCTGAAGAAGCATTGTTGCCTTTTCCATGTCACCATTTGTTTCCTCAAGTGCTTTTTTGCACTGCATAATAGATACACCAGTTTTGTCACGTAACTGCTTTACGAGATCTGTTGTAATTTCCATATATATTTTAGATTAGTTTTTTTTCAAACCGCCTGCTTTGTACGCATCAGCAATTTGTCTCAAGAAGTATTCAATACTTGCTTTTGAGGCATCGTTACCTGGGATTGGATACTCAACATCATTCAAGTTGTTATCTGTTCCACAAAGTGCAATAACTGGAATACCAATCATGTGGGCTTCCTTTACTGCGATTGACTCACGTTTTGCATCAACAACAAACAACGCGTGAGGGAGATGCTTCATGACGCTGAGGCCAAAGAAGAACCTCTTAAGTGTATCAATTTCCCGATCAATGAGCAACCGTTCTTTCTTGGTATATTTCACCAATTCACCTTTTTCTTTCTGTGTTGTGAGTAGTTCAAATTTTTCTACTCGTTTTCTGATTTCAGGAAAATTAGTCAAAGTGCCACCAATAAATCGGCCGGCAACGTATGGCATATTGATACTTCCCGCAACAGCTGTAACTGCGTCAATTGACTCGTTTTTACCACCAATAAAGAGAATGGTGCCTTTCTTGTCCGATAGTTCTTTGACGAATTCAAGTGCCTCATCTAGTTTTTCTTTGGTCTTTTCAAGATCGTAGATTTCAATCTTGTTTTTGACACCAAAAATAAAGGGTTTTGTTGAAGGATGTCGTCGTGATTTGACGAAACCAAAATGCGCACCAACTGAAGAAAGTGCGTCAACGGCTGTCTGTGATGTTTTATCTGTTTTATCCATATACCGAGGTAGTCTATCAAATAAGCGCCAATAATGCAAACCAATAAAGGTATTTGAGGATCTAACACCTGAAACCCACAATTTCTGAGCAACCTTAAAAATTCCGGCGAATTTTTAAGGCCTTTCCTCGGTCTGAACTTGTCAAGATGGAATGCCTTGACAAGTCCGGCTTCAGACCTGCGGGGGGCTCAGAAATTGTAGGTTTCGGTGTTACAATTTTACTCCTCGTCCCCTCCTTCTACTGGTTCGCCAGTGTAGTTTTGCATTGCTTCTATAACAGAGTCAATTTCCCCTGCCAATATCTTTTCTATATTATGCCATGACTGTTTGATGCGATGGTCAGTAATGCGATCCTGTAATACATTGTATGTACGAATTTTCTCTGAGCGATCTGCTGTACCAATCTGATCTTTTCGATTTGCTGAATATTTTTTTGCCTCCTCTTCCTGTTGGAGCATTTCTAATTTTGCAGTCAAAATAGAAAGTGCCATTTCACGATTTTTCAACTGACTTCTCTGTGATGTTGAACGGACATCAATACCTGTTGGTTTATGGATCAATCGTACTGCTGTTTCAACTTTGTTCACATTTTGCCCTCCAGCACCCCCAGAACGAGAAAATTCCATTTCCAAATCCCCTGGGTTAATGACAAACTTTGATTTTTTACGCACAGGCAATATAGCAACTGATGCGGTTGATGTATGGACCCGTCCCATTTTTTCTGTAGCAGGAATACGTTGTACCCGATGCACCCCCGTTTCAAAACGAAGGAGTTTATATACATCTTTTCCCCGTATTTCAAACGATGCCTCCTTGTAACCACCGACGGCAGACAACGACTCGTCTATTTTTGACACTGACCAATTATTATTTTCAGCATATTTTGTGTACATGTGAGCCAATTCCATGGCAAAAATAGATGCTTCTTCCCCACCCGCACCCGCCCGTACTTCCAAAATAATTTCATTGGGAAACTCCTCCTCCTTTTCTTCTGCCTGTAATATCTCCTCCATCTGAGCCAAAATAGCGTTTTTCTGCAACACCAAAGATTCTAATTCTGAATGCGCTAAATCAGCCAGAGCCGGATCAGAGTCAATCATCGCTTGCGTTGATGTCTCGTCGCGCTCCAGTTTTTTGTATGTTTCGGCTAAATATGCCGTTTTAGGATTTTGTAAAAATTTTTCTAAGTCCACAATAGTAGCGTAAGTTAGTAGTTATTAGTATAACAGAAAATAACTACTTCTTGCCCGC
>JAUPVF010000035.1 GCA_030917185.1 Patescibacteria group bacterium | reverse complement strand
GGGGTATTGGTATATAAAATTGGTAAACGAAGATTTATAAAAATTGAGGTAAAATAAAAACCGCTCAAAAGAGCGGTTTTTATTACCATTGCTCGTCATCATCATCGTTATATGGATCATCTTCACCATCTAATTCTTCTTCCATCAAACGCTCTAATGATTCTGGTTCGTCAGGATCTTTAAGGGGGTCATCTTCTTCATGGGAACCAATCATATCGTCATCAGCGAGGTCGTCATCGGGTGGTAGTATTGGACTCGCTCCTTTTTTGCCTTTAATACCAGGGAAATCCTCGTCTCCCTCGGGGTGGTCTTCTTTTATTTCATCATCATCTGGCATATATCTATATAAAAATGTCTTATAATTTTTCTATTACCTTTATATGTAATAGATTTTCCATATTTGTAACAGATTATAATTTTTTTGCAAATGGGTAGAATGGGCTATTGTGTGGATAAGTCAGTTTAACTTTGTTTATGAGTAGCATAGTGAGTAAGTCCAATAGCAATGGCGTCAAATTCGTCATCAGATTTAGTCGCACCATTTCCATTTTTTATTTTTGTTGGGACATCAATAAGTCTACTTACCATACTGATAACTTGGGTTTTTTCACTTTTACCATAACCAGTAACGGCGACTTTGATACTCACTGGAGTATATTCATGTATTTCTAAGCCAAGTAAACTGGCGGTGTATAAAATAACCCCTCGGGCTTCAGCAACAAACAATGCTGTTTTTTGATTTTTGCTAAAAAATAATTTTTCAGTCGCTAATGCTTTTGGTTTATATTTTTTTACAACCTCAGTAATTTTTTGACCAATAAGCATGAGTCGTTTATGGTGGGGGAGTTTGCTAGATGTTTTGAAGCACTCAGAAAAGAGTAAAACTTCTTTTTGTTTTTTTTCTTTCTCTATTACCGCAATACCCAATCGTTCATACCCCGGATCAATTGATAGTAATATCATATTAAATAGTAAATGAGATGAGGTTTTCCTCTTTATTCAGCATTTGTATATACATCCTGAACCTCATCATTTTCCTCAAGAGAGTCAACAAGTTCACCTAGTTTTTCTCCATCTTCTTCAGATAACGATATAGTACTTGTTGGGTTCCATTCCATATCTGGTGTTCGTTCAAATGCCCATGTGACAGAACCAATACCAGCAAGTGAATATCCGTGTTCAGATAAAATATGTTTAATTTCTTGGGCTGCTTTGTTTCGGTTGTCTGTCAAAGACTCAATAATAATTCCACATCCACCAGGGCCGTATGCTTCGTAGGTGATTGATTCCATTGTGGCACCTGTTTCAGTTGATTTTTTGATTGCTCGTTCAATGTTGTCATTCGGTACGTTTGCTGCTTTTGCTTTATCAATAGCATTTTTCAAACCAGGTGAGGCAAGATTTCCACCTGCTTTTTTTGCTTCAACGGTAATTAGTTTAACCATTTTTCCAAAAATCTTTGATTTTTGAGAATCTGTTTTTTCTTTTTGTCTTTTAATTTTTGACCATTTGTTGTGTCCGCTCATATGAGTACAGAATATAGAATAATGAATAAAGAATCAAGAATTTATAATAATGTTTTGTTTGATGGTGGGGTTAGTCCAAGATGTTGGTATCCGAGTTCTGTTACAACACGTCCACGTGGGGTACGATCAAGAAAGCCAAGTTGAATAAGGTAGGGTTCATTGAATTCTTCAATAGTAGCCATTTCCTCGGACAATGATGCAGATAAGGTGTTAAGCCCCACAGGTCCACCACTGAATTTATTTATGATTGTGTGCAATATATCTCGGTCAGCAGGGGAAAGTCCAACAGTATCAATACCAAGAAGTTTTAGCGCCTCATCAACAGAGTCTTTTGAGAGGTGGGTTTTGTTGACTTGGGCATAATCACGGCATCGTTTGAGGAAATAATTGGCAGTACGTGGTGTGTATCGGCTTCGTGTAGCAATTTCCTCGCCAGCAGAATCATCCAAATCAATCCCAAGGATTTTAGCTGATCGAGTGATAATCTGATGTATTTCTTTGTTGGTATAAAACTCCAATTTGAAAATACCACCAGAAAATCGTGAACGAAGTGGGGATGAAATCATTGCAATACGTGTTGTTGCACCAATAAGAGTAAACGGAGGCAATTCAAGTTGGATTGTTCGTGCACTTGGACCTTTACCAATAATAATATCAAGCGAACCTGATTCCATAGCAGGGTATAACACCTCTTCAATTGCTTTATTAAGGCGGTGGATTTCATCAATAAACAGTATGTCGCCAGGGGATAGGTTAGTTAAAATGGAAGCAAGATCACCAACTTTTTCTATTGCTGGTCCAGACGTTACTTTCATTTGAGTTTGCATTTCTTTTGCAATCAAATGTGCGAGTGTGGTTTTGCCTAGTCCTGGTGGACCGTAAAACAAAATATGTTCAGGTGGGTGGTTACGTTCCTTGGCTGCAGTGAGTAAAATATGAAGGTTTTTTTTGATACCATGTTGTCCAATATAGTCATCCCACTGACTTGGACGGAGGGTTGTGTCTAAAAATAGGTTATCGATTGTTTCGGTTCCGTTGGTTTTCTTCATAACACTGCAATTATAGCATAAACAGACCTCCTAGTAGGGGTTGATAAAATACTTGACATAAAAATTATTTTGTGATAGACTACCCCTACAAATGTCTGGTTTGAAAAAAGTGAGCTTGTGTATCCGGTGTGAGCACTCCAAAATATAAATCTCTAAGCAACTGGCCCCTTGGGGCTACGAGTTTTTCTGCGAGGACATTCTGGGTAGTACCTTGTGTACTATCCTGGGGTTATCCTTGGCGAAACACTTAGCTTTTGGTATCGATTATTAAAAGTGTTGCTTAGAGATTTATGTTTTGGAACTGATGAACCACTCTGACTCTTGTTTGGGTGGTTTTTCTTTTTGTAACCTACCTTTAATTATTCACACCAACACCGATTTCGCAAGGACTTTTTGCACTACAACTCTAAACAAAACAACTTGCAAATACTATTGTGTGATTTTTACTATTCGCTTTCAACATCAACAATACGTTCCAGTTCTTCTAATGTGGTTATTCCTTGTAATATCTTTACAACACCATCTTGTTTCAAATCAAGCAGGTTTTGATCGGCCGATGCTTTTCTAATTTCTCGTTCACTTGGGTTTTCTTTAACAATTTTTTCAATCGACTCAGTCATAGTGATGGCTTCATATACACCCAGACGCCCTTTGTAGCCAGAAAAATTACATTTTTCACACCCATCTCCTTTCCATGTGTGATTTAGGTCTAATTCTTCAACATATGTTTTATCAACAATACTTTCTATAATCCGATCAATCACTTGCTTGTCTCGTCCTTCAAGGGGAATTTGTTTTTTGCAAAATGTACAAACCTTGCGAACCAATCGCTGTGCCATTGCAAGATTAATTGCAGAAGAAAGAATTTTTGGATTAACACCAAGGTCAATGAGGCGAGGGAATGTACCAGCAGCGTTATTGGTATGCAACGTTGAAAACACCAAGTGTCCCGTCAACGCAGAGTTGATAGCGATTTCTGCTGTTTCTGCGTCACGAATTTCACCAACCATAATCACATCAGGGTCTTGTCGAAGTGCGCTTCGCAGGCCTTCACTAAATGTATAGTCTTTTTTGTCATCAGTTTGTGTTTGAACGATACCAGGTAGGTGGTACTCAATCGGGTTTTCAATAGTGATAATCTTTACTTCTGGTGTGTGGATTTTTCGGAGAAACGCATACAATGTTGTGGTTTTTCCAGAACCGGTTGGACCAGTATTGAGTATCATACCGTTTGGCTTGTTCATTTCATGGAGAATGACTTTCAAAAGTCGTGGATGAATACCCAAATCTTCCAATGGAACAGAGATTGCGTTTGGATTCAATACACGAAGCACAACGGATTCGCCATAACTGCCGGGAAGCATAGATGTTCGGATTTCAATTTCACTTTCATTAATTTTAATACTAAACCGGCCATCCTGTGCACCATTCATGTTGATTTTCAGATTTGAAACCAATTTAATACGAGACAACAATAGTCTGAATGTATCTCGGTCAAATTCCAAAATTTCAGTTAACATACCATCAAGTCTGTATCGGAGGCGGACATATTCTTCCTCGGGTTCAAGGTGAATGTCAGAGGCGTTGAGTGCGATTGATCCCGCCAAAATGATTTCAAGAATACGAGAGATGCGATAACTTTTTTTCATCTGCAGCACTTCACTAATTAATTTTTGAACATCGGCAATTGTGTGTACTTTTGACAAGAAATCGGTGATTTGCTCATTGGAAATATCCAAAGCACCTGATTTTGTTTCAAATGAATATGATAGGTCTTTGTATCGCTCCCACACTTTGTTCAAACTGGCATGAGACACCATGAATACATCAGTTTTGTATCCTTTGTCTGCAATATGTTTTATTATCTCCTGAGTTTTCGGATTGTTTGGTGAGAGAACTCCAACGCTGACGATTTTATTTACTTCATTAAAGACCGCCAATTGCCCTTCACGAGCTTCTATTTCACTGACAATACGCAAGGCGTCAATATTGATAGGAGTAACAGTGAGGTCAAGGTAGGGGACACCATATTTACCGGATAAAGTCTGGGCTAAATCCTCCTCCTCTTTTTTACGGAGTTCGTCAATTTTTTTATTCTGTTTATCTTCGTCAAAAATAACCATATACATATAGTACCACAGATAATGTGAGTGGTTTTCAACAGTATTGACTTTTATAACCAAATAGTGTATAATATACAATGGAGGTGCTGAAATGCACAAAATTTATTGGAGTCTGTCTGTTATTTTGCTTTTTTCTTCGCCTCTTGAAGCAAAGAAAAAGCAGAAAACTGACCCCGAAGTCGAGCGGCTGGAGCAGTCGCTCAAATCTGGCCAAAAGGCTAAAACCTCTGCTGACATCGTGTCGGCGGACGACCCTGGACTTACTCCACGGGAGCGCGAGATCAAACTGCGCGCTCGGGAGATCGAACTTCGCGAGGAACTCAAGAAGATTGAGGAGGCCAAGAAGGCCAACCGCTCACCTGCCGAAAAAATTGCTGAGAAAGAAATTTCTCGGCAAGAGAAGTATGTTGAAAAAAGCCGACGTGAATCAGCAAAAATTCTCGGCAACGCCAATGTGACAGGTTGTGAAGATGGTGTGGCAATTGAAAGTCGTGCCACAGGATCATTTTCATTTCAGTCACACGTCAAGGTACGTGTGACAAATACCCATTCTCGGCCTGTTGATATAGAGGATGAGAATGGTCCCGTTGTCCGGAATCTCTGTGCTGGGGGTTCCGTAACCTTGTTCCGAGCTCGGAACATGTGGGTGGACGGCAACTATCTGCAATTTCATTATGTTGCCAAAGGGGTATTCCCTGATGGGAGCATGGGGTTGCAGGAATCCCAATGGTTCTCCCTCTCGGCCTACGACGTTTCGTCGGGTCGGGTGCAACAGTATTATACCTGGCAGGTTACCCTACAAAAGGTATACCGTGCCCAGTAACCCACGCCCCTGCGATGCGCCAATGCGCGTCCCAGGGGCTTTTTCTATACAAAATATGTTAGAATGCTTTTTAATATGACCACAAAATACATAGCACACTCTCTCACAGAAACTCAAAAAATTGCTGGGCATTTTGTGTCAACACTAAACACTATATCATCTGGTGCCACGGTAGTTGGATTGTACGGTGATTTGGGTGCAGGCAAAACCTCATTTACTCAAGGTGTGGCACAGGCTCTTGGTATACAGGAAAACGTCGTCAGTCCAACATTTGTTATTGAAAAAATCTACGAACTTGGTGCAGAGGGACAACCATTTTCTCATCTTATTCATATTGATGCATATCGTATTGAAACATCAAGCGAGTTGCTCCATCTCGGTTGGAATGAAATTATTTCAAACCCTACAAACCTTATTTTAATTGAGTGGCCAGAACGAGTTGCCGATATTATGCCTCCACATATTAAAATTCAATTTACTCATATGCAGGACGAGGGAAGGGAGATAGAAATAATGGTATAATATCCCTAATGGCGACCCCAAAAACCAAAAAAACTCTTGTGTTGCTTGATGTTCACGCGATATTACATCGTGCTTATCATGCTTTACCTGATTTTCAATCAGGGACAGGTGAACCAACAGGGGCTTTGTATGGTTTGTGTACACTACTCATCAAACTGGTGAAAGATCTCAAACCAGACTATATTGTTGCCTGCTACGATCTACCTGAGCCAACGATGCGTCACGAGGTGTATGAAGGGTACAAAGCGGGACGTAAAAAAACAGATGATGCGTTGGTTCAGCAACTAGAACGATCTAAAGATGTATTCAAGGCATTTCGTATTCCAATGTATTCGTCAGCAGGTTTTGAGGCAGATGATATGTTGGGAACAATTGTTGAACAAGTGAAAAATGATAAAACAATTAATGTTGTCATTGCGTCGGGGGATATGGATACACTGCAACTGGTGTCAGGGGACACGGTTCGTGTCTATACATTGAAAAAAGGAATTAAAGACACAATTATTTACAATGAAGATGCGGTGTTGGAGCGGTTTGGTTTTGGTCCAGAATTATTACCAGATTTCAAAGGGTTACGTGGTGATCCGTCAGACAATATCATTGGTATTTCTGGTATTGGTGAAAAAACTGCCCAGGAATTAATCGTTCGTTTTGGTTCTATTGAAGATATATACAAAAAACTGGCTCAAAATGAGGATGTTTTTATCAAAGCCGGTATCAAAAAAAGAGTAATTGAGTTGTTGAAAGCGGGTGAAGAAGAAGCGTTGTTTTCTAAAATGCTCGCAACAATTCGTCGCGATGCACCAATACATTTTATGATTCCCGACAAAATATGGCGTGAAGATGTGCAAATGAAGGAAGTTCAGGATTTGTTTATGGAATTTGAGTTTCGAACATTGGGAGCAAAAGTTGCAGAGGCATTGTCTCTTGAAATGCCAACAGATACACTACCGAGTGATGTATCCGAAAATGATGTCCGCGAGGCAGGGTTGTTGTTGTGGGTTATTGATTCAAACAAAACCAATCCAACACTGGATGATATTTTGTCATATACCAGAACACGAACATTAGATGATGCACGGAAAGTTTTGAGAAAAATGATTACAGATCAGAAACTAGATTTTGTGGTTGATAGTATTGAGTTGCCACTCACTCCGATTGCCAACCAAATGAAAGAGAGAGGGATAAAAATTGATATTGATCGTTTGACTGTGTTATCAAAAAAATATCATACAGAATTAGATTCAATTCAAAAAAAGATTTGGGGTATTGCTGGTGTTGAGTTTAATATTGCATCTCCAAAACAGTTGGGCGAAATATTATTTGTAAAACTCGGGTTAAAGCCAAAAAATCAAAAAAAGACTGGAACAGGGGCATATTCTACCAAAGAGTCAGAGTTGGAAAAATTAAAAGATGAACATGAAATTGCGGGGTTAGTATTGGAATACCGGGAGTTGGCAAAATTACTTGGCACATATATTGATACAATGCCGACACAGGTTGATGACGGACATCGGTTGCATGCAGATTTTTTGCAGGCCGGTACTACAACAGGACGCATGGCAAGCCAGAACCCAAATCTCCAAAACATTCCTAATAAAAGTGATTTAGGTCGTGAAATACGCAAATCATTTATTGCTGAGCCTGGTTTCAAATTAGTTTCATTTGATTATTCTCAAATTGAATTACGTATTGCCGCCTTTTTATCTGGTGATAGTAAACTGATTGAGATTTTCAAAACTGGGCATGATGTTCACACTGCAGTAGCCAGTGAGGTATTTGGTGTTGACCCTGCTGAAGTCACCAAAGAAATGCGGGCCAAAGCCAAAGTTATTAATTTCGGAGTTATGTATGGTATGGGTGTGATGGCACTGAAACAAAATCTGGGTACATCCAAAGAAGACGCACAGATTTTTTACGATGATTATTTCAAAAAGTTTTCAGGGCTTGCAGAGTATTTGGAAAAAGTGAAACATGAGACAGCACAAAAGGGCTATACAGAAACGTTTTTTGGACGTCGGCGATATTTTCCAGATATTCGTTCAAAACTACCATTTATGAAAGCCCAAGCAGAACGTATGGCGATTAATGCTCCGATACAGGGGACAGAGGCGGATATTATTAAACTGGCAATGATTGAAGTCCATAAATTTATACAAACAAAAAATCTGTCCAATGACGTTCGTTTGTTGTTGCAGGTGCATGATGAGTTGGTATATGAGGTTGCAGAACATCTTGTTGATTCTGTTGCTCCAGAAATAAAATATATTATGCAAAATGTGATTGATCCAAAACAAACGTCAAGTGTTGTGTGTATTGCTAACAGTTCCGCGGGGGACAATTGGGGCGAAATGGAAAAAATATAAAATAAAAATATGGAAATATATAAAGGATCAATTGTAGAAGAAAGTCTAGAAGATAATTTAATCCTGAATCATTTTATAATTACAGGTGTTCATATCACCGATGATGAAAATGTTAATGAGCGTTGGCACATATATGATGTTGAAGTAAATAAAAATCAAATAATTGAGTTATCAAAATGTATAAAATCTGAAAAATGGTATGCTCATTTTTGGTCTACAAACAAGGATATTATCGCAGTTTTTAGGGATAAACTATTTGAATTTAATCATGAAGACAAGGAAAGTTGGCGTGATGCCGTTGCGTATGGAATATCAATCGGTATTCCAGAGGAGCAACTTGATTTTCTAATTAAAGAATAACTCTCAATGATCTATTTACTTTACGGTACAGATGTCCATAAATCACGTGCAAAACTGCATGAGATGTTGCGTGCTTTAGTTAAAAAACGACCTAACGCTGAATTATTCAAAATAACAACAGAAAATTGGAATGAAGGACAATTTATTGAATTACTGGGGTCACAAGGTTTGTTTGATCAGAAATACATTGTGGTGTTAGATGGATTATTGGGTAAAAAAGAAACCAAAAACCTCATTTTGGAAAAATTGAGTGATATGCAAAATACGGAACATCCGTTTTTGATGGTGGAGGGAAAAATTGATGCACCAACAATTAAAAAAATAGAAAAAATTGCAGAAAAAATTCAAGAGTTTGTAAAATCAGAGCAAACAAAAGAAACATACAATATTTTTTCTGTGACAGAGGGGTTATTGGCTCGTGACAAAAAGCGATTATGGGTATCATACATTGATTTATTGCGTCGGGGTGGAGTGCCCGAGGAAATTCATGGCATATTATTTTGGCAGGTTAAAAACATGTTGCTCGCGAGTCGTGCAGATAGCCAGACAGATACAGGATTGACGCCATACCAATATAAAAATGCACTGGCTGGTGCACGTAAATATACCACGGATGAACTAGTGTCCCTCATGTCATCTCTTGTGAATATTACACACAGTGTCCGATCTGGTGAGGGGGATATAGATATATTAACTGAAAAATGGATATTAGGAGTGTAGATTTTTTCGGTGTATGATTGGGTGTAAGATGTTGGGATATTATAACTATATGAAAAAAATTATTGCTCTCATTTTTGTTTTTTTCTTTTTCATGGTTTCTCAATCTGCATATGCTGATACAACAATGATCCATGCGAATCTTTCATATGGGAAAAGAAACCCAGAAATTAATCTATTACAAGTATATTTGGTAAAAAAAGGTCTTTTAGAAACATCCATTACTGGATTTTTTGGTGTTAAAACATTGGCTGCGGTCAAACAACTTCAACAACAAAACAACATATCAACTACTGGTTTTGTTGGGCCACTGACGCGAGGACTGATTAATTCTACATGGAATGATGTGATGGTAAAAAAAGAAGAGATTTTTGGTGGGGTAGGGAGTATTGCGCCAGATAATTCGCTGGTGACTACAAATAACAACTTTACTACCACAACAGTTATTCCAAACCCACTTGCCTCACAGGCAGATATGGATCGGGTTAGACAAATTATTGAGTCCATTAATTCATCTGCTTCTGCTGGTGATACAACTGGGGTATTGAAACATTTTTCTTCGCGCACAGCGCAAAGTGTTTCTGGCACAGATAATGACCTTAAAAGTAAATATACAATTATTAGATTGGCTCAATATGGAGTTGATATTGCTGTTACAACAACCAAAACAACCGCAGTGGGGAGTGTTGTTGATGCAGATATGGTTTTTGTGAAAGAAGATGGTGATTGGAAATATGATGCAATGATGACCGAGAAGTATGTGTGGGATAAAAGTGATATGAATAAAGGAAGAGGGGATCCAAACGGATCACCTGATCTAATGATTGTTGGAATGACTGTCCTGCCGACCTCTGAGATTTTTAATGATAGAGATATTGAAATCGCTATTGTGGTTAGAAATATTGGTCTCAAATCTGCCGATGGTCCATGGAAACTAACGGTACAAATGTGGACCAGTACGGGGGAGAAAGTGATTGCTCAAGTAGCAGTCCCTACGCTGATATCGGGTCAGGTAAGAACGGTTATGTTGAGACCATATGACATGGGTGTAAGGCGATTTGTTGACGGTGATAATACGATTATTGTAAGTCTGAATCCAGAAAAAACTCTAATAGAAAGTGACTATTCTAATAATATACTTAACAAAATTGTTAAGATGAGGTTGATGGTAGATTGATTTTTTTGACTTAATAAGTTATATTTCACTTTGTATTTTGCGCCCGTAGCTCAGTCGGTAGAGCAGCTCCCTTTTAAGGAGATGGTCGCAGGTTCGATTCCTGCCGGGCGCACAGCAAAAATCCGCGAAAGCGGATTTTTATGTGCCCCGAGCAAACCGCAGGTTTGCGTGCAGGAATCGAAGGGATTTCTGGTTTACGCGAGCAACAGCTCGTGTCAGAAATCCCTGTTTTTAATTTTGTTGAGTGACGACGAAACAAAATTAAAAAAGATTACTCTGCCGGGCGCTGCATAAAGCAGGAATTACTCGACACTATAAAACAAAAGGTGTACAGTTTCTGCAAGGAAAGATTCCTGCCTTTCCAATAAAATCTGTGGGATAAATCTAAGTAGGACGGAGGGTTAAGAGGAAATTAATATAGATGTGTAAAAAATTTCTAAAAAATGAAGTAAATTGGAGAATGGTTCAGATCATTATTGGGATACTAACTATTATTACAGCTAGTATTTTTGCGTTCAAACAAAATCAAATTAATGAGAATATCTTAAATCTAAATTTTAGAATATTAATTGATATTAGGTACGAAGATAAAAGTGGAATAATTAAATTGTATAATTACGGAAATTTACCAATTTGCATCGGTGTTGTCAGGTTAAACACAGCAAGAAATGGTATTGACACACCCAATAAAACAACTATACCAATACAAAAAACTATATTCCTCAACCAGTCAGTTGATATTGATTTCAAGAAACAATTTGAGATTTTTTTCTCAGGCATAAAAGATGGTGACTATGCAGGGTTTTATGAAATGTTAGTACAAGCAGATAATCAGTCTGGCAAAAAGTTATATATTGGACGAATTGCTTTTGGTATGGGAATAAGAAATGGAAAGATAGAATATATTATTCCATCGAATAATGTATCCCTATCTGACTATACTGGGACTTATTCAGATTTCATTAATATAAAGTAATTTGTTATATAGTGTTTCTATACAATCTTTGTCGCCTAATAGGGTTAGAATAACTTCTGGTTGGGTGCACAATTAAAAAGACCTTGAAAAAGGTCTTTTTAATTGTGTTATAGGATATATGAATATTTTTATAACGGTAAATCAAATGCCAGAAAACCAGGACCAGTGAATATAAGGGAGAGTAGTACAACTGCTGTAAATATATGGAGCAGTTTTTGCTCACGAGATAATGGGGCGATTTTTTTCTCTGCCCACATGTTAAACCCAACGAGCACTATTCCAACAAGAGCCGTTGGTTGGGTATACAAACCTATTGTAATTAATACTCCAACAACACCATATGCAACTGATGCCCATTTATATGGTTTTTTGAATCTTTCCCATCCTGCAAGAAGCACACAGATACCAACCATAATGCGAAGTAGTGCGGGCGCAACCAAACCGAATGATAATAATGTTGGGAATATTGAAAGTATATGCATGTGTGTATTGTATCGGGTTTTGTGTTTCTAATCAATATGATATAGTCATGCGAATGAAAAAAGATATGTACGTGTTGTTACATAATATCCGAAGTACCCATAATGTGGGATCAATTTTTCGTACATCTGATGCTCTTAGAATAACAAAACTGATTTTATCTGGCTACACACCAACTCCAATTGATCGGTTTGGTAAGTCGCGTAGAGACATTGCTAAAGTCGCCCTTGGTGCAGAAAAAACAATTCCATGGGAATATAAAGATAATCCAGTGCGGTTTATTAAGGAATTGAAAAAGAAAGGTGTGTCTGTTGTGGGGCTTGAGCAATCAGAAAAATCCGTAGATTACAAAAAAGTGAAAGTAAAAAACCCAACTTTGTTTATCATTGGTAATGAAGTAGAGGGGATAGATACAAACATATTAAATTTGTGTGATGTTATCGCCGAGATTCCCATGAAAGGCAACAAGGAGTCACTCAACGTATCTGTTGCATATGGTATTGGACTTGCACGGATGCTCGGGCTTTAATAGGTGATAGTGTCAACAATTTTCCCATTGAGATCAATCAGTTGGATTGATTCTCGTCTATCTTTCCAGAGCCGTTCACTTCGTTTGAGATGGATACGCCATTCTTTTTGGTAGAAATCAGCATCACCTTTGTGTGTGTTGATGCATGAATTGTAATTAATTTTATCGTATATAAAATGTGTACATTCATAACTCCAGTTCATAGGAAGCGATTCGGTTTGTATTCTGCATGATGACATAGAGTCAATATAGTCAAAACACGCATCGTTCACAACTCGTTTTGGAATTGATGATAAGTCCTCATTACGTGGTGCAGGACAGTTAGTATAGAGATATGGGTAGAATGTTTGGAATTGTGACAGGTAACCGGAACATTTATTCACCTTGAAATTTGATCCATTTGGCGAGATGCCGGTCAATATATAGGCAGTATCACCAGGGGAAAGAATAATGTTTTCCTCTGCATTAAGCATTCCAGTGAAATATAAATAGGTCCCTTTGGGTATTGTGACACTTACACCACTTGCCATACTTTTCAATGTCCAACCGGTAATTGGAATAGTTGTAGTGGCATTGCTATCCATACGTATGGTTACATATTCCTGACTCGGTTCAGTTGATCGGCTTACGTATTGGAGGAAAATTTTTCCTGCATATACTGATCGTGTTTTTGCTTCTTCTTGAATCTGAATTTGTTTTTTCAAGTCATCAACTTGTGTCTGTGCCTCATGTATTTTTTGTTCAACAGTCAGTCGGTCGTTGTTTGCGGGTGGAGTTAAAAACTGGGAGTTTTTTGCACCGCCAAACGCAGCGATGGCAAATATACCAAGGAGAATTAAAAGACCCGTGTAATCATCTTTTGTCATACCTCTATTCTATACTGTTTGGTGAGTATCGCAAAAGTGTGCGCTACGCCCACCGATAACTTTTCGAACAATTGTGCCAGAGCAACCTTTTTTCAGGCAAGGTTTTCCGGTTTGCCTGTATGCTTTGTGGGAATGTTGGAATTCACCTCGTTTACCGTATATATTACGATAGTCAGACATGGAATCTCCTCCCATCTGAATGGATTGTTGCAGTATCTTTTTCATGGCAGTAAATATCTTCAATATATTTTCTTTTGAGATATTTTTAACTACTGTTTCTGGGTGAACACCTGCACTCCATAAAATTTCATCTGAATAAATATTGCCAATACCGGCAACCACTCCTTGATCCATCAATACAGTTTTTATTTTGCCATTTGGTTTTTTCTGTAACTGTCTAGTAAACAGTTGCGGGGAAGTTTGCTCTAGTGGTTCTGGACCGAGAAGTGATAAATCACTGATTGTATCCTGCGTGTTTGTTTCAAACAGCGTTACTTTGGCAAATTTTCTCATGTCAGAAAAGGCAAGATGTGCGCCGTTAGATAATGTAAACACCAAATGAATAAACTGGTTGAACGGGTCACTGAGAAACGGGTCATCGCTTTTCCATACGTTTAGATTTTGTCTATATTTTCCGTAGAGCAAATGACCCGTCATTTTCATGTGTATGAGAATGGTGTGGTTGTTATCAAGACGAATAAGGATATTTTTTCCTCTACGTTCGGTTGTCAGTACGGTACTTCCGACAACACAACGAGTGAAATACTCAAAATATTTTTTATTTTTGATAGTATCGGTCTGCTTGTTTTTTGTGCGCAAAAAATAGTCCGACCACACGTCGGTAATGGTAAGGTTGGGGAGAACCTCATTTAACCCCATTACAGTTGTTGTAACCTCAGGTAATTCAGGCATTGATTATTACGATAAAGTAATTAAGACAGCAGTTTGAGTACCGCTTTGATTTTGTCTCCGGTGTCAGAAATGTCAGAGACTTTTTTTAATGCCTCGCGTACTTCGCGTTCACCATACCCTAATGATTTCAATGCTTCCAATGCATCAATCTCTCCAGATGCGGATGTACTATTTTCAACCGTCCATTCTCCGATTTTGTCTTTTAATTCTAGTACAATTTTTTCTGCGTTTTTTCTGCCGATGCCCGACACTTTGGTGAGGTGGCTTGTGTCTCCTGTACTAATCGCATGGCGAAGATTGGGGAGGGTGGCAACTGATAGTATACCGAGTGCAGATTTTGGTCCGATGCCAGATACAGAAATAAGTAATTCAAAAAACAATAGTTCTTCTCGGTTTTGAAATCCATATAAATCCAGTGCATTTTCACGTACAGATAGGTATGTCCAGAATTCAATAGGTTGTGTGGTTTGTGCGTCTAGCAAGGTTGTGTTGGTAAACACCTTGTACCCAACCCCGTGTACATCAAGTATGACACTCCGAATGTCCTGGTGGACAACAATACCTTTGAGATAACCAATCATGACCTCATTGTACTAGATTTGATGTATTTGGGCTATGGGCTTGATTTATTCTGTAGTGTGTTATATTATGTCGGATATGCCTATTACAACATCAGCCAAAAAAGCACTCAGGGGATCACAGCGAAAGCACGCATTTAATTTGCATAAAAAGGATCTTTTGAATAAAACAATCAAACAAGTCAAAAAACTTGTTGCTAATAAACAAGTAAAAGAAGCCAAGGCACTTATGCCACAGGTGCAGAAAATCATTGATAAGTCATCAAAAACCGGTCTTATCAAGAAAAACACAGCGTCTCGAAAGAAATCTCGTTTGGTCGCAATGCTCAAAAAGGCAAACTAATCAAAAAACACCCTTGGGGTGTTTTTTGATATTTGATATACTAGAGGTATTATTTTTTTTAACTAAAATCATATGTTTGAAAGTCTTTTTGGTGGGTGGAAAACAAAAGAAGTATCTGACAGTGCTGGTCATGTTGCCGTTCCTGGGGAAACAGGGGCTCCATTATCGGAAGCAGAGGTTGCTAAATTAGATTTTGCGGGGCAGTTGATTAGGATGCAAAATCGGTTGGATGTATTACGACGCCAATCAAATCTTAGTCCTGATGAGGAGGAAGAAATAAGAATTTTGGACCGAGAGATAGACAATGCAAAAGGCCAGATAGCACCAAAATCATATTAAAATCAAAAAACCACCTAACGGTGGTTTTTTGGTAAAGGGTGCCCTCGCTTGGTTTCGTAACAACTCGTCTCCATGAGGTCTCTGCCACAGGGTAATTTATTAATAAGGAGTTGTTGTGATATAATTTAGATCATGAAAATCCGTCCACTCCAAAAGAAAGATATAAAAATTTGTTCAGAAATTGTTGGTAAAAACTACAATAATAAATATCAACGACTCTCTGCATTAGAACTGAGAGACATGTTTGGCACTAGCCAATTCAAACCATTGTATTACGTTGCCGAAGAGAAAGGGAAAATCCTGGGGTTCGCTGGAGTCATGCAATCTCCAATGGATTACAGTGTGTGGCATATTTTCTGGGTTAATGTCTTGCCAACTGAACAGAAAAAAGGAATTGGTAAAAAGCTTGTTTCAAAAGTGATTGAGGTAGTCAAGAAAAAGAAAGATGCTCATCTCATTCTCTTAACCGCACTGATTCCTGAATACTACAAACAACACTTCAGTTTCAAAACAATTGATAAGATTGATGACTCTTATGACTTAATGAGTTTGGCTATAAAATAAATAATATGAGTATTAATGGCAAAATTGTTCTAGCACATAAGGGATTTTTTAATAAAGAGTGCCAGAAAATATATAGAGAAAACTCACGAGAAGTTTGTAAAATTTCTGGCAGTATGGACTATGTTGATATTATTGAACTTGATATTAGAAAATCAAAAGATGGAATTCTCTATTGTTATCATGGTGACTTTTTCCAATATTATATTTCTCTAAAAATTCCAAGAATATTTTCCTACTTACAAAAGAAGTATC
This sequence comes from Patescibacteria group bacterium, assembly GCA_030917185.1. Lineage (GTDB taxonomy): Bacteria > Patescibacteriota > Minisyncoccia > Phycocordibacterales > DATDWN01 > JAUPVF01. The sequence goes on along the minus strand of JAUPVF010000035.1, from coordinate 9,074 downwards.
ATGTTGACTCACTTGCTGATATTTTAGAAGTAATACCAGAAACTAAAATCATTTGTTTTGATTTGAAAGACAAAGGTATTACAAAGTTAGACATCTTACATTCGTTAAATGGTAAAAAATTCAAAGATTTGGTATTTGGTAGTAGTTCGATTTCTTTCCTAGATCAATTTGATGGCATGTCTAAATTCTTTTGGGGAAATATTTTTGTAAATTTTATAATTTAGAAAAATTACAAAAGAAGAATTTCAAGTATTTTGATGTTGTGTTCCCATGGCAAGTGGATAAAAAGATCGTTCATAATGTTCAATCTAACAATATGATATTTGGATGTTTCCCTTTATTTTTTTGGTCGAAAAAAAGTTATTTACGAATGATAAACACATACAATTTACAGAGGATAAATAGTGATTTTATATAACTCTACTCAAAAACTATTTCCGATATTCCTTATTGAGACACCTCAGTTGGTCTCACTAACATGTGCCCTCGCCCAGAATCGAACTGGGATCGCAAGTTCCGCAAACTCGCATTCTATCCATTAAACTACGAGGACAAAGCACTGTTCTATGCAGATACAAACTATCACATAATTATTAAAAACCAAAATATATTAGCAATTTTTCAAGGAGAGGTTCGGTATGGTATTCCTCTTTCAAATGCGTTACAAGCATATTTTTTATTTCATCAGGGTCAACATTTTCAATGAGGGCGGTGATATACAGCATCATTTTTTTCTGTGATTTGAATATAACACGGGGATATGCGTCATTTGTTTCTACCCAAAACGAATCCAGATTGTCATATGGGTAAAAATATCCACCAATTCGTACTCCAGCAGGACTTATTTCAATAGGAACACGTCTCGGTTCTCGTGATGCATACATACACAATGTTCCCATACCGATAATAATAAGAAGGGCAAAAATAATGTTATTGAGAACAATAGAGATGATGGCGATAGTGAGTGTAACAATGCCGACAATCCAATACCATTCAGTGGTTTTCTGCGTGTGGATGTATTCAGGAGCAGTCCATTCAATTTTTTCCATATCATAAGTGTAACATAAAAATAAAATGGGAGGTGTACAAATCGTTGACAAATAATTGTTTGAGCGTACTGTTTTGTCAGAAAGAGGTTTGTGTGAATAAATCATATTCTGTATCAAGGGACAAAATGTCCATCTTGCCCATTCTAGTGAATAACATCCTGCCACACCTTGATGAGGTGTATGGGTTTCTTGAGGTACCACAAGGTGTTAATTGTTCTGAAATAGGGATGAAGTTTTCATCTATAGTGACGCAAGTCTTTCAATCCAAAGATGAGGTTTCAGTTTCAGATGTCTTGACTGGGAAGTTGCTCCCTAAGACTGTGTGTTTTGGAGAAGGTCTTATGCCCTGTCGAGTACTTTCGTTTGATGACGCGAAAAAATTAGCCAGTCATTTTATCCAGCAAGGGTATACTGGCTGGGTAGAATTTTGGCATAGGGATCAAAGCAGTGGCGAATTTTATTCCAGTTGCAACGTTGTAGTCAAAGGGACAAGTGGAATAATTAATCTTGAGTGTCGAAATGGGATGGAGGATGAAATTTCATCAATTGTCCAGTACTGTGACTTGATGGGATTCCAATAGTAGGAAAGGATTAGAATCTAAAACCTGTCTAGTTGCTCGGTGCAACTCGACAGGTTTGTTTTTTGTGGGGAGATTCAAGGTTGGAACTGTAGTGGTTGAATCTGAAAAATTATGTTATTTTCCAATCAGTTGTACTGGAACAATATCAAAATAAATCTTAGGTTTCCCAATTAATTTTCTGAAAAAATTCCCCATAGTTGTCCTTAAAAGCAGGTTACCAAAGTATAATCCTTGTTGTGACCAAGAAGAAGCAAGGTCGATACATTTTTGTCCTAAAACTGAATTTGGGCCAGGTAAACTCGCAAATCCTTGAATTAAAGATTGGTCAATAGTTAAAACTCTTTCTTCTCTAGCTATGTAAATTTGTTTACTGTCTTGATAAATTAAACACAAATTTTCTGTTTGATAAGTGGCTCCATCCCCAAGATTTATATTGAAAGACTTAAGAATCTTCATGTTTTCACTTGTGGTGATTAAGGAAAACGCTCTTGGTTGACCCCCTCCCATAATAAACGGAATAAAGGGAAATAACTGAGATATATAGAATATAAACCAGGTTAAGACAACAAAAATATAAAATGGGATTTTTATATTTTGTATTATAGATCTCTCCAGAGATGATGAGATAAAAGTACAAGGTATTTTCTTTGCGATCCATTCAAGAATATTAACCACATATATTACTAGGACAGTAATAATAAGTGATATTAGTAAAAATACTAACCCTGTAATTATATATTGTCCTTGGAAAAGTTCATTACCAGTAAAGCCAAAACTATAAAGATAGAAGCTCCAGATAATGAATCCTAGACCAAGCAAAACCACAGGTACTGCAAGAATAATAGAGTAATGTTTTGGAGAATATTTTTCTATAACTTGTTTTATAGGTATTATGTCAAAAACTCTCTTGTTCTCATTCATTTTTTTATTCAAACTTCTGTTCGGTCAGTATAACTTAATATTATTCATTTTGTAAACCAAAATGAATAATACAAAAAGAAAAGTGAAGGATTATGGTATTTTTTCTATTTCACAATAGAAAAGCCTCACCCTTTCACTTTCGTTACTTGGTGAGGCTTGTGAGTTGTTGTTGCGAATTCAAGACCGGTGGTAGAACTCCACAGCCTTTTTCTGTTTGGCGTCCCATTTCCACTGGGACACGATGTGTTCCGGATTGTAGATTTGACTCACGGCTGTGTTCAGTTCCTCCACAGCGAAGTCGATTGCTTCGGTGCTGAACGGCATAACGTTGTCCTTGTCGGCGTCGCATGGCTCAAAGTTCCAACCATTATTTGTTCGAAGAACTGAGTTGCAGCCGAGTTCCGCCGATGTCCATGATCGGACAAGCGCATGCTTTCCGCAGTAGAACACCCTGTCCCACTTGCCGGTCGCATAGTCATGACCGGTGATGGTGTAATAACTTGGTTTCCCTGCAGGGTAGAGGTGCACCAGACGGCGCATCCCGTAGCCCCTGTCATCTTCGCTGATCTCAACGTTGTAGTTGCCAGTGGCTGTCTGAACCGTACCCCGGTAAACATTCCAGGCAACCATATGCTTTCCGCGTTCGTCGGTGATGTGGGTATAAAAAACAACCACAATTCCCGTCAGAAAAACACCAAGAAAAAAAGAAAAACCAATGTTTTTCATTGTCTTACCTCTGCGCGTAAACTCGCCAGTGAATCTTTTCTTCTTGTATTATACACTAAATACAACGTTTTTGTCAATGTGTAAAGGGTGGTTATGGTAATGGCTTAATAGGACTACATGATGTTGGTGAGGTGAGATTCGAAGTTGGATTTTTATTGACAATATAGTTTAATAAATGTAAATTCTTGAGCAGGAGAGGAATATGACAAGAATAGTTTTGTTTTCCTTGTTTTTGTTAGTGCTTTCGGCGCAGAATACCACACAATCTGTCCTTGAACACTTTCAAGGTATGCCCCTAAAATCTGTGCTCATCAACTCCTTTGCTTGTGGAGTGCAAATGGAACAAGTCGCCGAGGATCATCGCAAGAATCCTAAATCAAATTCTGCAGCGTTCTATATTTGCAGAGACCTCGAAGCATTTGTGAAAGCAAATACTTATCCAGTAAAAAAGTAGGTATAGTTAGAGGATGCGTCAGAAACAAGACGCATCCTCTATTTTAATTAGTAAAATCTTTGGCGGAGAAGGTGAGAGTTTCTCCTACAATTTTTTCTCGTCGTCACTCGAAAAAATCCTAGGCGCCGGATTTCCGACACTCACTGCTGTGAGCGTAGACCGGAAATCCGTTCGAATCTCACCCACAAAACTTTCAGTTTTGTTTTCCTCCGCAAATTAAAAACACCCCGAAAGGCGTCTTTAATTTGTTGGAATGGTTAGGTGCGTTCAGGATTGTGGAATTGAATATTACAAATAAATGTAGATTGCTATTGAAATCCATAAAATAATCAAAATCAATTGTGAAACATAAAAAATCCAGTAATATTTATCATCATCATCTTTAAATACCCAGTCAAAAAATTTAGAAATTGCGTGGCTACTTACACCAAAAATAAATGTTATTAGTCCGTAATATATGTAGTAGTCGTTATACATTAGACTAAATATCGCAAAAACAGCTCCTATAATTGCGATATTTAAGTACCATGTGAACCTGTTCAGGTTTATGAAATTAAAATCTTCCATGTTGTTTTGGTTGGAACGATGTCCCGAAGTTTGAATAAAAAAGTCGATAAGATTCAAGGATATTGATAATAAGTATACAGGAATTAAGGAAAAGGTTCAAAATTCATCTAGGATGGTTTGAAAGACCCAAACTAAAATGGATTAAAGGAAAAAATGAGACGTTTTATAACAGAAACCGCTCGCGAGAAGCGAGGGCTTCTGCGAGCGGGTCATACATTGGCAGTGGTCACAAAGACAAGGTTGGAGTAGGTGAACTTAAAACCATTCGGATTTCCACCTGCTTCTCTCACAGCATCGGCGATAACTTCACAGATTGCTTTGCCGATTGCCAGTCCGAAGTTTCCTTCAAATACACCCTCTTCAGCTTCGGTCAGTTCAACTCTCAAGCCAACTCCATCCTTTGCTGGAGAAGCTTCTTGGAGTAATTTTCCGATTTGAGCGAAACTCTTTCCTCTTGGAGATACAAACCTACCATTCACTTGCATGGGAACTCCTTTCAATATAATTGATACATCAATATTAAATTTATGTCAATATTTGCGGAGGAGGTAAGAGTTTCTCCCTCGAAATTTTCAATCTCGTCAGATTGAAAATTTCTGGGCACCGGTTTGTCGACAAGCCCTGCTGGGCTCGTAGACCGACAAACCGTTCGAATCTCACCCACAAAACTTTCAGTTTTGTTTTCCTCCGCAAATTAAAAACACCCCGAAAGGTGTCTTTAATTTGCGGAGGAGGTGAGATTCGAACTCACGGTCCAGTTGCCCGGACTCCAGTTTTCAAGACTGGTGCATTCGACCGCTCTGCCACTCCTCCAAATGTGCCCAACACGGGCACAGGTCGATTATTTTTCTACGGTTTCTACTGTAAACTTTTTTGCTACGAAATATATGTAGATGATTTCTACGATACCAAACGTATTCAAAATAAGTAATGCAATGAACCAATTTCTATGAGAAAGCCGAGCTGCTTTCCACAAGGCCAAACCTTTCCATGCAAATGTCCATATAACAATGGCTACAATTGCAAGGATACTCCAGCCAGATAGTTGTGGAAGACCTTGAACATTTCCCATTGATAACAATGTGTTTGTTATGGTTTCCATGAGTGCCATCATAGCAAAAATACAGCATAATGCAATCAGATTAATTTTCCTGTACACTACGTATATGAAATATATGGGCATTGATTATGGTTCAAAACGAGTTGGCATTGCGTTGTCAGACGAGTTGCATACGCTTGCGTTTCCACATTTGGTTATAGAAAATACACAAACATTAGTGTCTGATGTTATTCGCCTCTGCAAGGATAATGATGTTGGTTTGGTTGTAGTGGGGGAGTCAAAAAATTTTAAGCAGGAGGAAAATGATATTATGAAAGACATTAAACCTTTTGTGGAAGAAATAAGAAAACAAAGTGGTGGCGAAGTTGTGTTACATCCAGAATTTTTAACATCACAACAGGCGGAACGACTGCAAGGAACACATGCAATGCTGGATGCATCAGCAGCGGCGATTATATTACAAAGTTATATTGATACACATAAAAAATAATTATGGAACAGCCACGCATTACTATAGATCAATTTCATCAGTTGGAAATCAAAATAGGGGAGATTATAAGTGCTGAAAAAGTTGCTGATTCAGACAAATTATTACGATTAGAAGTTAATTTTAATGAAGAGAAACCTCGTCAGATTGTTTCTGGTATTGCAACATATTTTTCAGAGCCCAGTATGCTTGTCGGAAAAAAATGTGCATTCGCAACAAACCTTGAACCTCGTACAATTCGTGGGTTAGAAAGTAATGGAATGATATTGGCAGTAAGTGATGATGCAGCTTTTTCATTATTAGAGACACAACCCAATACTACAGTTGGTTTACGAGTAAAATAATTTTTTGTGTGGAGAAAATAATTCGCGACGAGATGTTTCTGGTGTATAATATGTATACATGAAATTCAAATTTCTTGATGCATTTCCTCCACCGCAGTTTATCAATATTCCATATGCAGGGTTGTCTATTTCTGATACGGCAGTCCGTTGCGTACAGTTTGTAAAACGAACTGATCATTTGGATTTGATTAAATATGCGGAAAAACCTATTCCACTCGGGGCTGTGTTATCTGGGTGTATTAACAACGCAGAAGAAATAACACAAATACTTACTGATTTGAAAAAAGAGGTGAAGATTAATCGGGTCAAAGTATCGCTTCCAGAAGAAAAAGCATATTTATTTACGACCCAGATTCCGATTGTAGGGAAAGACGAGTTGCGTAGCGCGATTGAGTTCAAATTAGAGGAAAATGTTCCGTTGTCTGCTCAGGAAATCGTCTTTGACTATGCGGTGGTCAGTTCTGCTGACAATGCCGATCATTTAGACGTTGTTGTGTCTGCATTGCCAGTAAGTGTTGTTGATGTGTATGTTGATACAGTACGCAACGCGGGGCTATCTCTGTTGTCATTGGAAATAGAGTCTCAGGCAGTTGTTCGCGCTCTGCTCCCAAAACGTAGTAAAGGGTCGTATCTGGTAATTCAGTTCGGTCATGAAAAGGCAGGGTTGTATATTGTTCGTGACAATATCATTCATTTCACTTCAACTGTTAACACTAAAGGGGAGTCAATGGAAAATCCAACCTTTTTAGTACAAGAGATAAACAAATTATTGAAGTATTGGAACAATCAGGCAGAAACTCGTGACTATCCAAACAGACAGGTTGATCAGGTTCTGTTATGTGGAGATAATTTTAATCATGATTTGGTATCATTTGTGTCATCACACACCACAGTACCCACAGCACTAGGTAATGTTTGGACTAATGTGTGCGATGTTAATACCACTGTCCCACAGATTCCTTTTGATGAATCATTGCGGTATGCATCAGCGATTGGTTTGGCGATTCCTATGGGTATTTTAATGTAACATATATGTTTAATGTACTACCCGAGATATTAAAAGAAGAAGTCACACAGGAATATGTATTACGGCGATGGATTGTTATCATTTTCTGTACGATTGTTGTGCATATTGTTTTTTTGGTTTGCATGGTTCCGTTAGTTATTTCCTCTACATACAAAAAAAATGATATTGCCACGGCCATTGCAACCATGAAAACATCCGGTGCATCAAAAGACGCAGATACGGTTGCAAAAACGATTAGCCAAACAAACATCAGATTGGCGATTATTGAAAATAAGTTTGTACACAAACCACTTTTTTCCATTATTGATGATGTTCTTGTTCATAAACCAGTGACTGTATCAATACAAGGGATTATGATTTCATCTATTGGAACATCAACCGCAACTATTGTTATAGAGGGTGTATCAGAGTCACGAAATGGACTGGTTTCATTTGTTAAAGATCTGCAACAATCAGGCAAATTTAGTACGGTTGATTTGCCTGTATCAAACTTGGCAAAAGATAAAAATATTGATTTTGCGTTAACGGTAAACATGATTAAATAACATGAACATTTCCACACTAAAAAAAATATTGATATTGTCTGTAATAATCAGTGTTGGATTTTGTGGTATTTATTACGTCATGTTTGTTTTTATTAAAGATAAAAACGAGGAAGTTGCCACATTACAGCATCAACTAACAGACCAGACGAGACTCCAAGGATATATGTCGTCTATTGGCAAAACGATTACTGTTTCAAGTTCTGATATTGATTACCTCAATCATTCCATTATTAGCCAAGACGGTGACGTTTCTTTTATTGAGGATTTGGAAAAAATGGGACATTCGCATGATCTGGACATTTCTATTAATTCATTGAGTTTAGATGAGGATGCTGTGTTGACATCAAAAGGTATGGTTTCATTGAAAATAAAATTAAGAACAATAGGAACATGGGTTAATTCATATATGTTTTTGTCTCAACTAGAATCCTTACCAACTATTATACGTTTTGATTCATTTGCGATAAGTCGGTCATCGGATGGGGGTGATTCCAAAAAAAAGACACCAGCAAATACATTGTGGCAGGCAACATATGAAATACGAGTACTTAAATATAAATAGTGTATGAATATTGAAATCTTAAAAAAATTAAAATCAATACAATGGTCATCACACAAAGAGGATGTGTATGATAGAAGGGAAGGACTGCGACCGGGGCAGGATTGGACATGGATACTGTCATCAACATTTATTGGGATTATTGTTGCGGGGTGTATCGCTCTGTATCTCAACATCATGATTAATAACGGTTCCATATTCAGTACACCTGTCTCGGATGGTGTTATTGGGTCTGTTGTTTTGAATGAACAGGGGCTCAATACATTCGTGGAGACCACAAAACATAAAGAAAGTTGGTATGCAGAATTGAAACAAAAAGGATCCGTCCTTCCGGATCCGTCGTTGTAATATTTTCTGCGGTTATGGTAGTCTGATACGGTTGCCCTCGTAGTTCAATGGATAGAACACCGGACTTCTAAGCCGGTTATGTAAGTTCGATTCTTACCGAGGGCACAAAAATACGAAGTGATGTTTAGTGTAAATTAATAATTTGGGCACGTGGCGGAATTGGTATACGCGTACGCTTCAGGAGCGTATGGAGCAATCCTTGGGAGTTCAAATCTCCCCGTGCTCACAGAAAATTTAAAATTTTACTTCAAAAGAAAAACTGGATTTAATCCAGTTTTTCTTTTTTGGTGTGTTTATTGTACCAAGTCCGAACCTATTTTCAAAACAAATGATCTGTCGCACGCGCGGAGCGCGTGGTGGCTCTGAATTGAATCGTACGCTCCAATCTGCGCGCCTCGTCCGCTCC
>JAUPVF010000034.1 GCA_030917185.1 Patescibacteria group bacterium | reverse complement strand
TTTTAACATCTCATATCCAGCAATTGGAGAAAAATTAGGTGGTCGAGATCACACAACAGTTATGCATTCATGTGAAAAGATAAAAAATGATTTACGAGTTGATGAATTATTGTTACAAGAAATAAATCAGTTGCGTTCTATACTTGTGTAAAACTATGTGTATAGTATGGAGATAAGTATGTATATAAAGTGTTTACAAAAACTGGATATATACATACAAAGATATTATTCACAGTTTTATACACAGATAATAATTATTTATCCACAATCAATATCTTAATAAAATGGCTTCATATATAAATATTATTGAGATATCCAGTTATGAACAGTCTATATAGTAATTAGTATTCTTAAAAGATAAAATTAAACTATTATGAATATTGAATGCGTTAAAGATAAGTTGGTACGAGCACTATCAAAAGCAGAACGTGTTACAGGTAAAAATGTTACATTGCCTGTATTGAGTTGTGTATTGCTTTCTGTTACTGATTCAATATTAACAATCAAAGCAACAAATCTTGATTTTGGTGTAGAAATAAAAATACCGGTTAAAATGAATGAACCAGGTGATGTTGCTGTATCAGGTACTGTATTAAATACATTTGTTTCAAACCTTACCCATGATAAAAATGTGATATTAGAAACCATAGAGGGTAATCTAAAAGTTTCAACAAAACATTCACATGCGTTAATTAAAGCGTTTCCAGTTGATGATTTTCCAACAATACCAAAAATTACCGATCAAAAACCATTTACTTTTAATTCCCAAGATTTAATTAAAGGATTGAAATCTGTGATGTATAGTGCTTCTGCATCAACTATACGCCCTGTATTATCAAGTGTACTCATGTACCCAGAGAACGATTCTGTTGTTTTTGTGGCTACAGATTCATTTAGACTTGGAGAAAGAAAAGTTAATGTAAAAAAACACAAAGAGTTTAATCAGATTCTCATACCATTCAAAAATGTTCCAGAAATTATACGGGTGTTAGAGGATGTAAAAGACGATGTTGATGTGTATCTAAACGAAAATCAAATTGCTTTTTTTCATCAAGATATGTATATAACATCACGAGTAATTGATGGTGTTTTTCCTGATTATAAACAAATTATTCCAAAAGAAACAAAAACAGAGGTTGTTGTATTAAAACAGGATTTAGTAAATGCACTCAAAATATCAAATATTTTCTTGGATAAATTTAGTCAGGTTACATTTTCTATTTCTACAAAAGATAAAAACTTTTCTATTACTACAAAAAATATGGATATTGGAGAAAATATTCAGCAGTTAGATGCGGTAATAAAAGGTGATGATATACAAGTTAGTTTTAATTTCAAGTACGTATCAGACTGTTTTCAATCATTAGATAGTGATAGTGTATCACTGACATTTTCAGATATGAATCGTCCAATGATTATACAAGGAGTAGGGGATAAGAATTTTCTATATCTTGTCATGCCAATGAATAAATAAAAATGTTTAACATCTCAACATTTTTAGATAAAATAGAAAAATCAATACATTCATCAAAAAATGATGTAGAAAATGTTAAAAGTAGTATTTATAAACACACCAATATCGATATTCCTGTAGAACAAATAGAGATTAAAAATTCTACCGCTATTATTACAGCAAGTCCTGCAGTAAAAAATAAAATTTTTATATATAAAAAAAACATCCTTGATGATTGTATCAAGGATGTTTCTGTTGTCCGCGATATTAAATAATTATTGTAGACCTTGTTGTTGTACCCATAGTCTAACAGGGTATTCCCACCTTACAAACTGGGGATCATCGCTTGGATTTCCAGGTTGTTCGCCACGAGGATCGTCTTTATCGAGCCAGTAGAGTATAGAATGTACACCACCAGACAACGATTCAGTTTCTCCACCAGTTGGTGATGGTGTGATTGTGCTAATACCACCCTGCCATTTACCACGCAATACAGGTTTGATTTCAAGGGAGTTTTCTTGTTGAGGTTTTGTGAACTGGTCATTTATAGGTAATGTTTTAACAACTTCATCCATAAATGCTCTCCACATAGGAGCAACAATCAACCCAGCAACCTTTTTCTCCATTGGTGTATTGTTGTTGTTTCCAGCCCATGCACCAACAACAACACTTGGGGTGTATCCAATGATCCATGTGTCTTTATAATCGTTTGTGGTACCTGTTTTGACGGCTACATCACGACCAGCAAAATATAATGGTGAATTGGTGCCGTATCCAGGAGATCGTGCTACATTATCTGACAATATATCTGATATTTTACGTGCTGCTTCTGGATCAAGAACCTGCATTGGTTTAGGGTTTAATTCCTCAAGGGTTTTCCCGTTTTTATCTTCAACTTTTAATATACTTACATACGGATTTCGTACTCCATCATTAGCGAATACACCATATGCAGATGTCATATCCAACAAAGAAACTTCACCACCTCCAAGAACCAAAGTGAGGCCGTATTGGTTTGCATCACCTAAACTTTGAATACCCATTGAACGAGCCAGATTGATTGAATCAGCAATACCAGCAAGGTATAACAACTTAACTGACGGTATGTTGATAGATTGAGCAAGTGCATCTCGTAATGTCATTGGTCCACGGAAATTACCATCATAGTTTTCGGGTGAATAACAACCGTTTGTACTCGTCATGTTTTCTGGTGCACATTTAACTGAAAATTGTGTTTTTAAGTCAAATAATACTGTGTCAGGGGTGTATCCTTTCAGGAAACTTTCTGCGTACACAAATGGTTTGAATGTTGATCCTGGTTGTCTGTGTGCAGTGGTGACATTGAAATTACCGTCAATTTCTTTATCAAAATAATCACGAGAACCAACCATACTCAAAATACCCCCAGTTTTTGGGTCTATTGCAACAAAAGCAGCATTTTCTCCATTAAAGTTTTTTTTGTTTTCAAACGCATATCGTTTAGCAACATCCTCGGCTTTTTTTTGTAATTCATAGTTTAATGTTGTAGTAACTTTTAACCCTCCTTGCTCAAGCACATCCTGACCATATTTTTCTTCAAGATACTCTTTTACAAACATAACGAAATGTGGGGCTTTAATACCACGGTCTTCTTTAGGTAAAAAAGTTACTTTTTCATTAACCGCTTCATTATATTTTGTTTCATCAATTTTTCCGTCACGTAACATTTCTTTCAACACAAGATTTTTTCGTTCCTCTAATTTATCTTTATTTTTACCGTATGGTGAATAATACGTTGGTCTTTGGGGTATGGATGCGAGATATGCAGCTTCGGCAATCGTAACATCGCTTGCTGGTTTGCCAAAATATGTCTCACTTGCTTCTTCTACACCATAAATACTGCCTCCATAAGGTATTTCGTTGAGATACATATTAAATATGTCGTCTTTTGGAAGCATACGATCTAATTTCAACGATAACACTAACTCTTTTAATTTTCGTGTAGGGGTTTTATCTAGAGTTAAAATTGTATTTTTTACAACTTGTTGAGTTATTGTTGAACCTCCTTGACTCAAACTAAGTGATAGTATGTTTTGAAAAAAAGCTCGTATAATAGCGGTTGGTTTGAAACCGTGGTGTGTATAGAACTCTTTATCTTCTATAGACAAAGTTGCATCTTTTATATTTTGAGAGATTT
>JAUPVF010000033.1 GCA_030917185.1 Patescibacteria group bacterium | reverse complement strand
TTTGTCTTCTAATACATCAAAAAAATGAATGATTCCTTTCATGATAAATAGTGTAGCATATTTGCGTCAGATGTCATGCCAGAATAGAATTGAAGGATGAAAAATTACATGGTGAAGTGCCGAAATGTGTTTATTCGGTTAGCTTATAAGGGTATTTTGAAACCATTTTTTTTTAGACGAGATCCGGAAGACGTTCATGATGCAATGACGAGGGTTGGTGTTATGTTGGGTGCACATGCATTTACCCGTACTATTACTCAATGGAAATTCGGTTATTCTGATCCATTATTACAACAACGTATTTGGGACATCACGTTTCCTAATCCTATTGGTCTTGCTGCTGGGTTTGATAAAGACGCTGAATTAACATCTATTATACCGCGAGTTGGGTTTGGTTTTGAGGAAATTGGTTCTATTACTGGACTGCCTTGTGCAGGAAACCCAAAACCACGATTGTGGCGACTTCCTAAATCTCAGGGGTTAGTTGTTTGGTATGGTCTAAAAAACAAGGGATCAAAATTTCTATCAGAAAAATTACGAGGCAAAAAATTTGAATTTCCTATTGGCACAAGCATTGCTATGACAAACTGCTCTGCTAATTTGGATACGACTACCGCTATTTCGGATTATCACATGGCGTTTGAGGCGTTTACTACTATTGGTGATTACTACACAATCAATATTAGTTGCCCAAACGTAACTGGTGGTCAGCCGTTTATTGAACCAGAAAAACTGGATTTATTACTGACTGATTTGGATACAATTGCTACTACCAAACCTATCTGTATTAAACTGTCACCAGATATATCATTTGATGAGTTGGATCGGATTTTGGTTGTTGCAGAAAAACATAGGGTACATGGAATTATTTGTGGTAACTTAACAAAAAATAAAGACAATAAGCGTATTATAGATAGCAATATTCCGGAGCATGGTGGTATCAGTGGCAAACCAACAGAGGAATTATCAAATGCATTGATTTCATATATATATAAATCAAAAAAAGACAGGTTTGTGATTATTGGGTGTGGGGGAGTGTTTTCTGCAGAAGATGCATACAAAAAAATCAGATCCGGCGCATCACTTGTTCAGTTGATTACCGGGATAATTTTTGAAGGCCCTCAGGTTGTGAGTGAAATTAATTGTGGGCTTACGGACTTATTGAGATGTGATGGTTTCTCATCTATTTCCGAGGCGATTGGGGTTGATTCACGGTAATATATTGTACAGAGATTATAAAATAATTATGGTATTATAATTTGCATGAATACAAAAGTAATTGTGTGTGATTTAGATGGAACACTTGCTCCCAGCAAATCCGCTCTTGAACCAAGCATGGCTCATATTATTTGCCAAGTATTGAAAAAACATCGTTTTGCAATTATTTCTGGTGGGTCACATGAGCAATTTATTAAACAATTTTTGTCGCACCTCGTGTGTGAAGACAGGTATCTGGCTAACCTTTATTTATTTCCAACAAACGGAAGTGCCTGTTATGTATTTGACTACGAACACAATCTTGGATGGAAAAAACTGTACGATGAACAACTAACAGTAGATGAACGAAAAAAAATAAAAGACGCCTTTGGTCGTGCAATTCCTGCATCAGGGGTAGTTACCGAGGAACCTTTTGGAGAGATTGTTGAAGATCGTGGTGGACAAATAACCTTTTCCGGAAGAGGTCAGGAAGCGCCGTTGGATGTTAAATCTGTTTGGGATCCAGACCAAACGAAACGGAGGAAAATTGTTGATTTGTTAAAATTAGAAATTCCTGAATTTGAAATCCGTATGGGAGGTGCGACCTCTATTGATGTTACTCATCCGGGAATTACCAAAGCGTATGCTATTGGTAAAATCAAGGAAGTTTTGGGTGTTTCAACCGAAGATATCGTTTTTATTGGAGATGCGCTTTATTCTGGTGGTAACGATGAATCTGCAAAGGAGACAGGGGTAGAATGCGTTGCGGTTAGTGGTCCAACAGAGACTGAAAAAGTACTGGCTATCTACATATAACCATTGCGTTTTGTATTGCTTGAATGGTAAAATTTATCTATGAATAGCGCCACAGAAACCCGCCCATGGGGGTCGTTTGTTACATTTGTGAAAAACGAACCGTGCACGGTTAAATTGATTTATGTAAATAAAGGTGAGTCTCTTAGTTTACAATACCATTTGAAAAGACAAGAATTTTGGAGAGTTATACAGGGCAATCCAGAGTTACTCATTGGAGAAGACACACACAACCCAACAGTTGGTGATGAATTTGTTGTTGCGCCCGCAATGCATCACCGAATTGCTGCCCCCGTTGATGATGTTATTATTTTAGAGGTTTCCACGGGTGAGTTTGATGAAGATGATATTGTTCGGGTTGAGGATAAATATGGCAGGGTTTAATGTATAAGGACTACCATGGTATTAGCAAGAAAAAAAACAAAAAAAGAATCACCAAAGACTGTATCATATAAACAACCTCTTGCTGTTGGATACCATAAGAAAAAAAGTTTTTTGCTGTATAGAAACCTGACCAATAAAGGACAGAGTTTATGTATAACACCAGCGTCCAAAGACGGTTCATTTGGAACCAAATCATCCGCGGTCTCTATTGTGGATGAGAAAAAGAAAAAAGAAGACATTGTTCGTTGCAAGGATTTTCGGTTTGGGGGAGATGATAAAAAATTGGTGATGACATATGTACGGGAAACAGAGTCTGGGTTATCACTTGTGTACGCCACAACAACTGACAAAAAAAAGTGGAAAGTAGAACATGTCATATCAAAAATAAAAACAGCAGGTATTGTCCGTCAGATAATTTCTAAAAATAAAACTAAAAAAAAGACTGTTCCACATATTTATTTTGGTGACCACGTGGTTCGGGTTGCAAAATCAGATAATAAAAAATGGGACGTGGTGGAACCACCACGTGTACCGTACTGGCATTTTTTTGAAGGAGTGCCTTTTAACGTTGTCGGAGGGGTGCTTACCGATGAAGGATATGTCTTGTTTTATGCGGCTGAACACGTCGTAGATATTATGAAAGATGTTAATCTATCCGATCAAAAAATCGGCGAAGAGAGGTTGCTAAAAATCGGACTGGCATTATTTTCTGAAAATGATCCGACCCGACTATTGTGGCAAACAGAATTACCGATTGTTGAAGTTCCTCTTGAAACATATGGCAACATATCGGTACTCGGTGTGCTACCAGTTGTGGATAAGAAAATTACCCACTACCAGTTATATATTGGTTCACAGGAAGGCGAGATAGGATATGTTGAGATACCGCATGATATTATTACTCATCATAAACAGGTCCAACCGGTACAACTAAAGAAATGGAAGGACAA